>JACQYJ010000232.1 GCA_016208525.1 Deltaproteobacteria bacterium
TCACGTTATCTCCTCAAGAGAGGGACGCATACAGAAGCAACTAATACCTTAAAAACCTTGTCATATCAAGCAAGTAATAAGGACCCATGACTCTTTATTACATAATGAATAGGTTCGTCTTTTCTTCAGTTTTTTCCTCAATCAGAGGTGCCAGTACTGCCATTTTTGGTATCATATTGAGCGCCACCAACATGATGAGCTGCCGCAATTCTTTAACGTCCTGCAAGGTCACATGTCCGTAGTCGGCCCACGTCCCCACGCCATAGCTCACAATGAACAGTACCGTAAACTCATAAACAGCTATATGTTGCGGCACAAGGTAAAGCCGGGGATCACCGGATGGGCGCAGGTGAACGGCTGGCGCGGAGAAACCGACACCTTGGAGAAGATGCAGAAGCGTGTAGAGTTCGACTTGCAGTACATTCAAGAGTGGTCGCTGTGGTTGGATCTGAAAATTGTCTGGATGACGATCCGGGGTGGGTTTAAGGGAAAAAATGCGTATTGAAAGGCGGAGGATAAGACGGTCTCACGCAAAGGCGCGGAGATATGCAGAGAAAGGCTTGAGTTTTTTATTTCAACAATCTTCTTGACATACACATGTCTTCCGAGTAATTTATGTGTAGGAGGTAGATATGGCAAAAGTAAGATTTCAGATGTTTATTGATGAAAGGCAAAAAGAGGCTTTGGAGCGGCTTCAGCATGATTATAAGGTCTCTGTTGCCGAAATAATAAGGAAGGCTATAGACCGGCTATTGACGGAATATAAGGCAAAGGAAGAAAGGCCCTTGAGAGATTCAATGGCTGAAAAGCTTCTCTCCTCAGCAGGCGCTTGCAAGGGGGGGCCGAAGGATATGGCGGATGAGCATGATAAATACCTGTACGGGATGCCGGGAAAATGAAGAAGACCTTCTTTGATACATGGGGATGGGTGGCGATTGCGCACAAAGGAGATTCCCACAACAAGGCGGCAGTTTCGTTTTATAGAGATTTCCTCATTAACAAAGGCATTCCTGTTACTACAGACTATGTCCTCGCTGAAACCATTACTCTTTTAAGGGCAAGGACTGAACCCGAAGGGGTGAATTTATTTATAGATACGCTTCTTGATGCTGTTAAAGAGGATAGGATATTGCTTGAGAAGATAGATGAGGGAAGATGGAAAAAGGCGTGGCAGATGAGTAAAAAGTATGCTGACAAGCCTTATATATCCTTTGTCGACTTCTCCTCCTTTGTCTTGATGAAGGAACTCGGTGTGTCAGAAGCTTTAACAGCTGACAGGCATTTCGAGGAGATTGGTTTAGGGTTTAAAAAGCTTTTTTAATTACCAATAACGGATTACTACTTTGTCTTACGCGGAGGCGCGGAGATACGCAGAGGAAGGCGATAAAGGCAGTTTTGAGTTGTGAGTTTTGGGTTGAGGAAACAAGCTGGCAGGCTAACAAGCAAAATTAGCGTCTATCTGCGTTCATCTGCGGCCAATTTCAGAATTTGCTGAAGGACGGAATAACGAGGATTTCAAACGGTTTTGGGTTGTGATGTCCTCAGCGACCTCTGCGGCTCTGCGAGAAATAAAATATTCATAGAAAGACGGTCTAACGCGGAGGCGCTGTGGGAAACAGTTTGGGTTCTCCAATAGGATGGAGCCCTTTTTCTACTCACTGGGTTCAGCATGAGATGATCTTGCTGGAAAGGATGTCTTCTCTGAACTCTACGGCATATTTCAAGGGCAGTCTGGCTCTGAGAAAATTTATGGTTTCACAGATCACGAAATTCGTTGTTGTGAGTTTGAATGGCGGCTTGAGCTTTTGCCGTTCCATGATATTGATCATCTTTGTCTATAAGGGCGATAAAGGCCGATGTATCAACAAAGAGGTTTTTCATTTCTTTCTGCCGTAAAGGTATTGGTCATGATTGACAGAGCCGTCATGAACGCCTGACTTAGCCATTCCGATGATTCTGTTAAAAGGGTCTTCCCTGCAGTCAACAGACTCTCGCTGTGTTGTAAGAAACTGTTGGATGGCCTCTTTGACAGGTTGGGAAACGCTCTTTTTTTCTTGAATGGCCTTATGCCTGAGGTCCTTCATGATTTCCTGGGGGAGTTTAAGGCTTGTGGTTACATAACTCATGGGTATCTCCATACTGTGGAATGTGTAAGATATGCTTCACATTATTATTAGCACTGCATCAAGCAAAAGTCAAACGACAAGCGGAAAATTAGGTGAAGCGTTTAATCATGCAGCAAAGATGATGCCCTCGTAAAAAGTCTTTTCTGTGGTTCGACAGGCTCACCACGAACGGAATAAAGTCAATGATTTCAACCTGACCACCGTTCGCCCTGAGCTTGTCGAAGGGGAATTTGTGACTTTTTACGACTTCGTCAAAGATGCTTGACGGATTTTCTGAAATCTCATTTTCCTGGTGTTTAGATCCCAAAAAGACTAAACTACTTTCCCAATTGGACGAAAAGAACTCATGGCAGATGTTCTTACGCAATTACAGATAGTTACTACTTAGGCTATGGGACATGATCAAAACCCGGCCTTCGCGCAAAGGCGCGGAGAGAAAACTTCAATAAACATTTACCACGGAAATGGCCACGGAGTATCA
>JACQYJ010000225.1 GCA_016208525.1 Deltaproteobacteria bacterium
ACTTTTCTTGTGGTATTGTCTTGGACTATTTGCCTCTGTATTTATGCAAGCAATATTGATCCCGAACAGTATTGGGACAACCTCCATATTATTTGAAACCTCCTATTAACCGGCACCCCACTCCCCGCCTGCTTTTTGCCTCATCACTCTCAAGTGATTTGTATTTTAGGGGAAAGCTCAAAACCCTATCTTCCGCTTCTTCGTCTGCGGCGGTTCAAGAAGCTGTCTTATCGCGTCAAAAACTATCTTGAACTGATGGTCATACTTCTTTTCCATTTCATCAATCTTCTTCTGCAAGTCTTTGTGAGCAGACAGCATTTCACGAAGCTTTGTAAAGGTCCTCATTATCTGGATGTTGACTTGTACAGCCCTTTCGCTATTGAGGACGCTGGAAAGCATTGCAACGCCGTTTTCGGTAAACGCACGTGGTAGCTTACGCGTCCCGCCCCAACTTGATGTTCCAAAATGGAATATCAAGTTTTCAAACTCATCTTTTGTCAACTGGAACATAAAATCATCCGGGAATCGCTCTATGTTTCTGCTTACAGCCTTATTGAGGTTTCCTGTGGTCACACCATAAAGCGCGGCCAGGTCTCTGTCAAACATGACCTTTTTGCCCCGCACAAGAAATATCTTGTTTTCAATTACCTCAGACTGCATTATTAGGCTCTTTTCAGTCATTATGGCTCCCATTGCGAAAACCCTTCTATCTTAAGAGGGATGGGTTAAAGTATTTGAAAGTTTTCATGATTATAATCCAGCGGATATGGGAGTCAAGGGAAAAAGCTGTCCTGATTCGCCAACCACAGACTTGAATAAAATTTGATAACTCTGGGCGGTGGCCTACGCTCACCCTACATTAATCTTTGTCAAAGGAGCGGAGGCCAATCCTCTATTGCCTCAGTTACCATATTTTGTTACCATAAAGTAATCATGGAATTGAAAAGATATGATGTAATAGTTATCGGCTCTGGCCATGCCGGATGCGAGGCCTCTTTGGCTGCGGCAAGGATGGGGCTTTCTACCCTCTGCCTGACCATAAATCTGGACACCATAGGTCTTATGTCCTGCAACCCGGCCATAGGTGGGCTTGCAAAGGGGCACTTGGTGAAGGAGATTGATGCCCTTGGCGGCGAGATGGCGAAGAATACAGATGCAACAGGTATTCAGTTCCGCGTGCTTAACGCCAGCAAGGGGCCTGCCGTTCGAGGGAGCAGGGCCCAGGCAGACAGGACCCTTTACAAGAACAGGATGAAGACCGTCATGGAGGGCGCGCATAACCTGGATGTGAAGCAGGGGATTGTGGACGAGGTCCTTGTGGAGGGCGGACAAGTTGTTGGAGTAAGGAGCAACATAGGGGTTGAATACCTCGGAAAGACCGTTGTAATAACCTCCGGGACCTTCATGAAGGGGCTGATACATGTGGGGCTTGTGAATTACGCGGGTGGGCGTTCCGGAGACCTCCCGTCAGAGAAGCTGTCCGACAGCTTAAAAAATCTCGGTTTTGAGATAGGAAGACTTAAGACCGGCACATGCCCCAGGCTTGACGCCAAGACTATTGACTTCTCAACCCTCATACCCCAGCATGGAGATGAGCCTCCCGCTCCCTTCTCCTTTTCCACAAAGGAGATAACCCAGAGGCAGGTCCCATGCTACATGACATACACCAACGAGGGGACCCACAACATCATCAGAAGTGGCCTGGATCGTTCTCCACTTTATTCAGGAGTCATACAGGGTGTGGGCCCCCGCTACTGCCCTTCTATTGAGGACAAGTTCATAAGGTTCCCTGACAAGATATGGCATCAGATATTCCTTGAGCCTGAAGGTTACGCAACCCAGGAGATTTATCCAAACGGCCTTTCTACTTCCCTCCCTTACGATGTTCAGTTGAATATGGTAAGGTCCATCCTTGGCCTTGAAAAGGCAGAAATAATGAGGCCAGGCTATGCTATAGAGTACGACTTTGCGCCGCCGACCCAGCTCAAGCCCTCCCTTGAAACAAAGCTTGTAAAAGGGCTCTTCTTTGCAGGGCAGATAAACGGCACATCTGGATATGAGGAGGCTGCGGCCCAGGGGCTGATTGCAGGGATAAACGCCGCTCTCTTGGTCAAAGGGGAAGAGCCGCTGATAATTGACCGTTCCGAAGGTTACATAGGTGTTATGATAGATGACCTTGTGACAAAGGGGACCAACGAGCCATACAGGATGTTCACGTCAAGGGCTGAATACAGGCTGCACCTCAGGGAAGACAACGCCGATCTGAGACTGAGGGAGAAGGGTCATCAGATTGGGCTTGTCTCTCTGGAGGATTACAGGGCATTTGTAGAAAAGAAGAAAGAGATTGAGGCGGAGATGGAGCGACTGAGGACCCTGAAGGTCCTGCCAACGTCTGAAGTAAACAGTAGATTAGGGTCTTTGGGGTCTATGCGCCTTGTAGAGCCCATAACTATGGAAGACCTTTTAAAGAGACCTGAAATAAGGTATAAAGATTTGATGGAATTAGAAGCCGGGGACAGTCCCGATTCTACGACTTCGCTGCGCTCCGTCCGTAAATCCGGGACAGTCCCCTCAGTTGGCCAGCAGGTGGAGATGCAAATAAAATATCAGGGGTACATAAATAGGCAGATGGCGCAGGTTGAAAAGTTCAGGAAGATGGAAAAGATGAGGATACCTGATGACATCGATTACGCCGAGGTGCCCAGTATCTCAAGAGAGGTGCGGAACAAACTCTCCAGTATAAGGCCTCTTTCTGTTGGTCAGGCATCAAGGATTTCAGGAGTGACCCCTGCGGCGCTATCGATATTGGTGGTTTATCTTAAGGGCAGAAATCATAAAAGGATGAATGCGCGCATTAACATCAATCCGCCTGCAATTAAAGGTTTTTGAATACCCAGGTATAATACCCATCCGGGTATAATCCCAAGTAAGCTTTCATTAACCTAAATGAGTAGATGTCTGAAAGCAACTTGGTATTAATTCTAACTTGATTTTTTGTTTTAATTCGTTTAAGTTATTTCAAAGCAAATATTGTAGAAAGGTGACTTATGATAATCCAATGCCCAAAATGCCTGACAAAATTTAAAATGGACGATTCGAAGGTGAAGGATGAAGGCACCAAGGTCCGATGCGCCAAGTGCAAGGAGGTTTTCGTAGTCACAAAAGAGGAAACATCACCTGTTCCGCCTCCTGTCCTGCCTGAGATTCCGGTCGAAAAAGGGGAGTTTGACTTCTCATTCGGCCCTCCACCTGAAGAAGAAAAAGAGGAGACCTCTTTCCAGACCGGAGGAGGATTTGGTGAGGAAACTGCAAAAGAGCCGCCAACCGACTTCTCCTTCGGAGAAATGCCTGAGGAAACGACAAAGGGAGTGGAAGAAAAAGAGGCAGCCCCTGACTTTGGCGGCATGTCCTTTGGTGAAGTCAGCTTTTCAGGGCCGGAAGAAACCGGTACAGAAGCAGCAGCATCTCCTTCTGCCTTTGAATTCAAGGGAGAGGAAGCAGCGTTTGGAAATATCGAATTCAAGGAAGAGGGGCCTTCCTTTGAGGCGCCTCACGAAGAGGCCTTTAAAGCGCCGGCAGAGACTGTTGTGCTGGCGCCTCCGGTAAAGACGGAGGAAGTGTCCGATAAAGTCCTTCCGAAATCCGGTGTAGCCTTCCAGGAGAACCTTGAACGGGGTGGTTTTGGCGAAAATGAGTTCCAGGATGAATTTCCCGTGGGCAGTGAAAAGGAAACAAAGCGTTCTTTTCTCAGGACGCTATCTATATTTGCTTTAATCTGCGTAGTAGCGTCCGTTCCACTCTGGTACCTCTGGACAAATTACAAAGGAGCAGAAAGCGGTCAGATCAACCTCGCCGAGCTTAATGGATATTTTACCCAGAATGCCGAGGCAGGGAATATATTTGTCATAACCGGAATGGCTGTTAACAATACCAACAAGGCCCGTAGCTTCTTTCAGGTAAGGGGTATCCTGTTCAGCAAAAAGGGTGAAAAGCTTATACAGAAGGAGGTTTTTTGCGGAAATGTATTCTCATCGAAAGAGCTTACAACCCTTCCGAGAGCCAAGATAGAGGTTGATTTGATAAACAAGGTGGGCAGCAAATTATCCAACATAAACCTTGCGCCAGGGAAATCGGTTCCGTTCACGATAATCTTTTTTGACCTTCCGCAGGACACGGCGGAGTTTTCTGTTGAGGTAGTTGGTTCTCAGATAGCATCTTAAAGTTATCATCCAGAAACGCCCCTTTTCCGCCCTGGCTGTGTCAATCTTCGGGATTGCTTGTGCGGCGCACATAGGTACGCCTCCGCTCAAGCCCTTGATTTCCTTGCCATGACGAAAAAAATCTCGTTTCCGAATTGAAAACTAATAGTTTCTCATACGGGGTTTCCGCATGGAAACTAAGCATCCGACGATATGCCTGACAAAAGAGAGAAGGTTAGCGCCTGGACAAAGAGGTTGGTTTCCGACCTTATAGTCATAGAGAGAAAAAGGATAAGAGTAGTCATCCTCGCTGAGAAACTCCGCAGGCTTGAGCCCTGTACAATTGTACAGGTCATTGATGAGATATGCCGCAAGGCAGAGGAAAGGGCCCCTGGTTATCAGGAGGCCCTTTTTGCGTTAATAGATATTCCTGCAATAACCGGTATCCTGGGTTATCCAAAGATGAGCGAGATATACCTTTCATCAAAGGAGATGGGGTGCGAAAGGGTTACAAGACTTCTCAGCAATCCTCCGTCCAGGAAGAAGAGATACAGTGAATACGATTTTGTTGAGGGACAGGAGCAGGAGCAGAAAACACTGGGAGAAAAGAGGAGCATTGCTAAAGGTTTCAAAAAAGATACCCTGGACAGACTGATATACGACCCCGACCCTCATGTCATACGGAACCTGCTGAACAATCCACGGATAACGGAAAGAGATGTTCTTAAGGCAGCATCCAAGAGACCTGTTTCTGAAGAGATATTAACAGAGATTTTTAACAACAAAAAATGGGCGGAGAGATACAGTATAAAAAGGGCGCTGGTAATGAACCCATACACCCCCACAAGGTTGGCCCTGGGTCTGGTTAATTTTATGCTTGTCCAGGATTTAAAGGAGATAAGCAAAGACGGGACCCTGCATAAAATGGTAAGGGGGGCGGCTGAAGACCTCTTGAAAAAGTAAAAGGATTACCCTTTTCCTCCTCCTTCTTTCTTGTTTTCAACCTTCTTTGGAGTCACATCTATCTCGTCTTCGCCGGAAGAGGCCTTCTTAAAACCCTTTATAGCCTTTCCAAGTCCGGAACCGATCTCAGGGAGCTTGCCTGCTCCGAAGATTACCAGCACCAGCGCCAGGATAATAATAAGCTCTGGGATACCCAATCCAAACATAAGACCTCCTTTTTAAAGGCTGATTCTCGCAAAGGCGCAAAGTCCGCAAAGAATACAAATGCCAGGCCTGCCCTGCCTACCTTAAGTCGTTTCTTTATCTCTTCTTGGTGACTTAGCGTGAAAGCTTTTGTGTTTTTTTGGCGGAAGTGAATGGGAATCGAACCCACCTTCCCGATCTTCATCAGGAACACTGGATTTGAAGTCCAGGAGACCCACCAGCGGCCTTTTCACTTCCTTGATTATACATTAGTTTGACAAATGTCCAGTGGAGAGTCAACAACAATCTGCTTTCCCTTGACGGGCTTTGGGTTGAAGCGTATAATTTTATTGATGTTATGAGATATTATTCCAGCTCAAAGTCACTTGAAATAAGCCTTGGACTCTCTATACTTCTGCATATCTGCTTATTTGCCTACATTAAATCCCCCAAGCCATTTAAAAAGGTAGAACCGTCCCCTATTTCGGTCGAATATCTATCTGTCCAGGAAGAAGAACGTCTGACCGTAAAACCGCCTTCAGCCATTAAGCTCGGGGAGACTAAAATTAAAAACGGGAAAACAGGAGCATCGGCAGTAAAGGAAGCTTCTGTTCCAGACAAGGGCATAACTGTACCTGAGCCGTTGGAAAGTCCTCCTTCTCAAAACGGCAAGGGACCTGTTCAATTTCCTTTTATGCGCCCGACAGAGGCGTCTGAAGCGCCTGTCAAGCCAAACCTCTTCTCTTTCCGTGAACCGCCTGCTAAGATAGAAGAAGAAACGATTTCCATTGGTGTTGATGGATTTAAGGAAGAAGAAACTATTTCACTGCAAGCGCCAGACTTGAGATACGAGAGCTATGTGCGCGGAGTCCTATCAAAGATTGAAAGTGTCTGGAAATACCCGGAGGCGGCAATAAGGAATAAACTTGAGGGAAGCGGAGTAATAATCTTTACGTTAAACAGGCAAGGCGAGTTAATTGATGTTAAAATACTTAGCCCTTCAGAGTTTCCCATATTGGATAAGGCAATCATTGATGCCGTGAAGAAAGCAGCCCTCTTCAACCCTTTTCAGGAGAACATGCCTGTAAAATTACTACATATTGAGGCTACATTTGAATACCACCTGGTTTCTCCGGGGTATATCTGGATACGCTAATAAAGATGGCAGGAAACCCTGCGCCCGCCCTCTTCTTTTAGCGCAGGGGCCTCCGTCTTGCATCTATCCATGGCATCCATGCAGCGTGGATGGAAGGGACATCCGTTTGGCGGATATACGGGGGAAGGCAGGTCTCCAGTCAGTATTACTCTCTCCCTCTTTGACTCAGGGTCTGCCGCCGGTATGGCTGAAAGCAAGGCCCGGGTATATGGGTGGAGAGGGTTGGAATAAATATCCGATGTGTCGGCAATCTCAACTATCTCACCGAGATACATGACCGCCACCCTGTCGCAGAGGCGCTCCACTATCCTCAGGTCGTGGGATATGAAAAGGTAGGTAAGTCCCAGTTCGTTTTTTAGCCTCTCAAGAAGGTTTATTATCTGCGCCTGGATCGAGACATCCAGGGCCGATACAGGCTCGTCAGCAACAATGAATTTTGGATATAGCGCAAGTGCCCTTGCGATACCCATCCTCTGCCGCTGTCCGCCGGAAAACTCGTGGGGGTATTTGTCTATGGAGTCCGGCCTTAGTCCGACCATTGAAAGTAGCTCAAGTATCTTCTCCCTCTTCTCTTTCCCCTTCGCAATTTTGTGAACAACAAGTCCTTCGCCAATTGCATCGCCGACTGTCATCCGTGGGTTCAGGGATGCATAAGGGTCCTGGAAGATGATCTGCATCTCCCGCCTCTTACCTTTCATCTCCCTCCCTGTCAAGCCAAGGATATCTCGTCCTTCGTAATAAACCTCTCCATTGTCCGGCTCTATCAGCCTCAATATGCATCTTCCGAGGGTAGATTTGCCGCAACCGGATTCACCGACCAGGCCGAGGACCTCACCTTTTGCAATCGAGAGAGAAACGTCGTTCACAGCCTTAACCGCTCCGACATCTTTAGAGAAAAACCGGCCAGTGACAGGAAAGGACTTCTTCAGGTTTTTTATTTCTAATAGAGTCATGCTTTTTCCGTTTGTAGGGGCAGCCCTTGCGACTGCCCGAATCAGGGCGGGTACAAGACCCGCCCCTACAGTGACTTGTAACATCTGACAAAATGTCCTTCTTCCACATCTATAAGCCTTGGATGCCCCTCACGACATCCCTCTGCCTTAAAACACCTTTCCCTGAACCGGCAGTCTTCTGGAAGACCTATCAGAGAAGGGACGGTCCCTTCTATCGGAACCAGCCTCTCCCTCCCCTTTGTTCCAAGTCTCGGCGTTGACTTGAGGAGACCTATGGTATAAGGGTGTGAAGGTTTTTTGAATAGCTCCTTTACACCGGAAAACTCAACCACTTCGCCTGCATACATAACTGCCACTGTATCGGCAGTCTCTGCCACTATCCCCAGGTCGTGGGTAATCAAGAGGACGGACATGCCAAGCCTTTCCCTTAACCCTTTTATAAGGTCCAGTATCTGTGCCTGAATTGTCACATCAAGCGCAGTGGTCGGCTCATCTGCAATGAGAAGGTTCGGGTTGCATGATAGGGCCATAGCGATCATCACCCTCTGCCTCATCCCTCCTGAGAGCTGGTTGGGATAGTCCCTCACCCTCCTTTCAGAATCTGCAATACCTACGAGATCAAGCATCTCAACGGCCTTGTTAAGCGCATCCCTCTTTCCAAGACCCTGATGCAGGGCTACCGCCTCCATTATCTGGTCGCCAATGGTAAATACCGGGTTCAGGGATGTCATCGGTTCCTGAAAGACCATGGAAATCTCTTTCCCACGCACCTCCCGCATCTCACCTGCGCTAAACTTCAACAGGTCGCGCCCCTGATAGATCACCTCTCCGCTAATAATCTTGCCGGGCCTTGGAATAAGCCTCATGATGGAAAGTGCAGTCATGCTCTTTCCTGAGCCCGACTCCCCGACAAGGCAGAGGGTCTCACCTTTGTTTATAGAAAAGGAAACCCCGTCCACTGCCTTGACCTCGCCAGCCTCGGTAAAGAAAGAGGTCCTTAGATTGTTGACGTTAAGCAATTCCATTTCTATTTCTCTTCACTTTGCAGGAATGCACCAACCCAAACATGAGGTCGCAATTTGTGCTTTTCCCTCCTATTCGGATAATAACCAAAATTCTAATCCATTGAAGTTATTATATTAATTAGGTTGTTCCTACTTTATTATCCCAGAGCCCGGATAATGGAAAAATAAGATCCCGCCCTTTATCGGCTCCAATTTTCAATCTCTTTTTATATATGAGGAAGTTGTCATGTATAAAAATATTCAAAATCTATACATGACGTCGCCCTCATCCATACTTTTCTATGCTTATTATGCATGATCCGGATTCCTGGTGCTTATCCGTGGACTTGCTTCCACTTGCCTATTATCGCCTGTGAAAAGCGAAAATAGCGGCATATTTATATAATAATTACTACGCCAGATTTTGTCCTTCTTCAAAAAACCGCTTTCCGCCAGTGTGTCCAGATATTTTACGGCCGTCAGGCGGCTGACCCTCAGATCATTCATTAAAAACTCGATCTTCGTATAAGGGTGCCGGAACAAATTGTTGATCAAGTCTTGGCTGTACATTCTCGGATATTCTTCCCTGATGCGGTGCTTGTAATCCATCATAATGTCTCTCGTAGATTCTATCAGTGCAATAGTTTCCCTGGATG
>JACQYJ010000226.1 GCA_016208525.1 Deltaproteobacteria bacterium
CCCTGTTCTCTGTGAGGAGCTTTTCAGTGCTGTATACCAGGGAGTCGGCCTGGTTCCTGACCTCGACCTCCTCCTTCCTCTTCTTGTCCTCCTCTGCATGGGCCTCGGCGTCCTTCACCATCTTGTCGACCTCTTCCTTATTCAGACCGCTGGACGCAGTGATAACTATCTTCTGCTCCTTCCCTGTTCCCATGTCCTTTGCAGTGACATGCAGTATACCGTTGGAATCTATGTCAAAGGCCACCTCTATCTGCGGGACCCCTCTCGGCGCCGGAGGGAGACCCATAAGATGGAACTTCCCGAGGGTCCTGTTGTCCCTCGCCATGTTCCTTTCTCCCTGCAGGACATGCACCTCAACAGATGTCTGGCTGTCTGCCGCCGTTGTAAATATCTCGCTCTTCCTTGTAGGTATGGTGGTGTTCCTGTCTATAAGCTTTGTCATAACGCCGCCAAGGGTCTCTATACCGAGTGAAAGAGGGGTCACATCTAATAGCACCAGGTCCTTCACGCTGGCCTCACCCCCAAGTATCCCGGCCTGGATTGCGGCGCCCACTGCAACTGCCTCATCAGGGTTGACGCTCCTGTTAGGCTCTTTCTTGAACACAGTCTTCACAATATCCTGCACCCTCGGTATTCTGGTAGAACCACCAACCAGCAAGGCCTCGTCTATCTTGTCAGGGTCCAGCTTTGCGTCTGCCATCGCCTTCCTGCACGGTTCAACGCTCCTGCTCAGTATGTCTTCCACCATCTGCTCGAACTTCCCTCTGGAGAGCCTGTAGCTCAGATGTTTCGGCCCTGTGGCATCGGCTGTTATAAATGGCAGGGATATCTCAGTCTCCGTTGTGGATGAAAGCTCTATCTTCGCCTTTTCAGCCGACTCCTTAAGTCTCTGGAGGGCCATCCTGTCCTTGGAGAGGTCTATCCCCTGGTCCTTCTTGAATTCAGAAACCAGCCAATCCACAAGCCTCTGGTCTATGTTGTCCCCACCAAGATGGGTATCTCCGTTGGTAGACTTGACCTCGAAAACTCCCTCCCCAATGTCGAGTACCGAGATGTCAAAGGTACCCCCTCCGAAGTCATAAACTGCAATAGTCCCTTCCTTCTTCTTGTCTTCTCCATAAGCCAGGGCCGATGCTGTTGGCTCGTTGATGATCCTTCTTACGTTCAGCCCGGCTATGACCCCTGCATCCTTTGTCGCCTGCCTCTGTGCGTCGTTAAAATATGCGGGTACTGTTATGACTGCGTCCGTTACAGCCTCCCCAAGGTACGCCTCTGCCGCTTCCTTGAGCTTGCGGAGGATCATGGCGGATATCTCAGGAGCTGTGTAGTGCTTCCCCATTATATCAACAACGGCCCTCCCCTGGTCGTCTGCAAGGACCTTGTAGGGGACCATCTTCATCTCCTCATTCACCTCGTTAAAACGCCGCCCCATGAACCTCTTTATGGAAAAAACAGTGTTCTCAGGGTTAACAATCGCCTGCCTCTTTGCCACCTGCCCGACCAGTATCTGGCCGTCCTTTGTAAAGGCCACAACAGAAGGAGTAAGCCTGTTCCCCTCCTGGTTTACAATAACCTTAGCCTCTCCCCCCTCCATGACCGCAACCACGGAGTTGGTTGTACCGAGGTCTATACCGATAATCTTGCTGCCCATTTGCTCCTACCTCCAAAATATAGAATTTTACTGCTATTGGGATGATAATCATGGGTATGGTGTTTGTCAAGGGCGCTATCTTGAAAAATCAGCTCATCTGTCTCAGATAGGGCTTCTATCTCCTTCGACTCGTTATTTAAAACTTCTTGACTATTCTTCACCCCTGCATGATAATCGGCACAGCTTCATGATTTCACTAAAAAGGCGGTGGATATGCAAGCATTCTCCTTTCCCGAACGGCATTTATACCAAGTTGCTTTCAAACATCTATTATCGGACCTTATTGAAAGCTTACTTGGTACCTAAATCCTGCAATCTAACCACAGAGCACACAGAAAAAACCCTTTAATACCAAAAGAAAAACCTTGGCGCCTCTTGCAAAAGTCCCCTTTTGTGTCATTCCGAACGAAGTGAGGAATCTTTCAGTGTAATAAAAATAAAGATTTCTCCCGCTGGTCGAAATGACAAAACTGCGTTTCTAAGTGTTTTGCAAGAGCCTCCAAGTTAAGTGGGTTTATGCCCCGTGGGTAGATTGAGGGGAGTTATGAAAGGGGTCAAAGGGCGTTAAGGGCGGCAAAGCAGGGCGGGGAACGAATTAGGTGTGGTGTCCTCGGAATTGCCGGAATTGTGGCGGGAGGGTTGTGTGTTCTGCTGCTTTACAGGCGGACTTAAAGGGAATGAGCGATCTCTATATGTTTTTAGTGTTTTGCCGCACTGGAGCTATGCTTAGGCCCGAGCTTTTTCTCCTGAAGCTTTTCCTGAATCCAGAGGTTTACGAGGGTGTCAGCCGAGACGCCTCTTTCTTTTGCAATCGAATGGAGGCGTTCTGACAGTATATTGTCTATAGCATAGTAAGTCCTTTCCGACTTAATATCCACATCAAACTTTACCTCTTCGGTCTTATCCCAGGTGTCTGACAAATCGTGCGCATCCCAGAATTTGCCCATCTCTTCGTAAGTCCCAGCCTTGGATATTGAGCTTTTACCTCTGTTCATACTTTCTCCTTTCCCCCTGCGTCATCTCCCTTGCTGATAGAATCAGTGCGCTTTTGTCCCTTTTGTGCACGAAAAAGACTATCAGGCAGCGTCCGCCTTCCGTCTGCCCCAATGCAGCATAGACATTTTTCTTCAGGCCTGTGCCCCTTTTCAACAAACCTGAAATGAGGCTTGTTGTCGAGGAGTTCCCTTACCTCATCCTGCTGGACATCGTGCTTCCGGTCAAGCTTTTCAATGATCTCTTCAAGCCAGACGATATGCTCTATCTTCAAGCAAGCTCCTATTCAGGATATCATTTATATAAAATCCTATCACATCCGTTTTAACTTTCAAAGCATTATCAGAAACAAAACAGCGAATAGACGTTTCGCCGGAAGAATTTGAAAGGACTTCTTTTTTTGGTGAGATCAGAAGGGCAGGGAAGGTTGCGTATTCTGTGGTTCTACAGGCGGACTTGAGGGGGGAGTATTGACATTGAATCTGACTACCAATATATTTATATCAAAATAGAAAAGCAATTGAAATTAAGGGCTGAGGATATTGAATTTGAGCGAAGCCGAACTAAAGCGCTATGAAAATGAAAAGAAATTTGGAAACTGGGAAGAATTGGTTAGCGGTGGCCGCCGATATTTCTACTGGGTAGAAGGACGGTACGGCTGGAAAGCGCGTTACGTAAAGGAAGTAGATACCCTGGAGCAAACGGTCAAGTTTTACCAGGAGATTATTAATGAAAGAGGCAAGTTAGTAGAAACGCATGAGAAGTCTCCGGTTGATACCCGACATAAGAAGGTTAAGGAGGAATAGTTATGAAGATAACCCGCCAAATGGTTGCACAGAAGCTCATTGATTACCTTCATCATGCGATATCTTTAAAAGAACTGGTAGTCTGGGCAGAATCGGCTATGATGGAGGCTGACTTTGAAGAACGCAATTACGAAACCTTGCGCGACATTGTCAGCCGCATTGGACTTGCTGATGTAAGGGCGTTCGGTATGACCTGGGAGGAGTGTGAAGACTTTCTCTCACGCCTGAAATACGAGGTATGTGTAATGGTCCACGAAATTCCGGCAGCGGCATAAATTATCTTGTTCCCTTTTCTGCCTTTTGCCGCCAGTTTCATTATGCGCAAAATACATTGGCCAAAAGAGGAAAAAGGGAAAGAGGAAAGAGGAAAGAAAAAAGAAAGAGGGACAGCGACCATTTATGATGAAATCGAGGGGCGGTTCCCAGATTGAAAACACCGCTCCCCTTACTCAAGTCTTAGACTATATGGGGTATGAAGCAGGAAGGCTGGACTTTAACCTGTAATTGTAGTAAATCTTATGGTAGAGGAGGTTGTCCATGCATATAGAGGAACGTAGAATAAAGTATCCTGCGGGATTTGAGCAGGCGGTCCATCTGACAAAAGAGGAGATGGAGCAGCATATCCGCCTGATGGCCGCCCTTAAGATGTTTGAGCTTGGGAAGATATCATCAGGGAAGGCTGCGGAGCTGGCAGGCATGCCACGGATTGAGTTTTTTGAGGCCTGCGGAAGATATCACGTGAGCGTTTTCAACTACCCGGCAGAGGAGCTTGAAGATGAGATCAAGAAGGACATGGAAGCGGCCCGGAAGCTTAAACCATGAAGATTGTCTCAAACACAGGCCCGATAATCGGGCTTGCCAAAATAAACAGGCTTTCAATTCTAAAGGAATTGGCTGGTGAAATCCTTATCCCTCCAATGGTTCACCGGGAACTGCTTGCAAAGATCGGGGATGAAGCAAGCCTGATTGATGAAGCCTTAAACAGTTTTATCCGTATATCCCCTGTCCCACCTTTAGACCCTTCCGTTAAAACAATCATCGCCGACCTTGATGCAGGCGAAGGGCATGCAATAGGCCTAGCCTCGACCTTTTCAGGGGATGCCCTCTTGCTGCTCGATGACCGGGCCGGAAGAACGGCTGCGGAGCGATTGAAGATACCTACCACCGGTCTGATTGGCCTACTTCTATTAGCCAAGGAGAGAGGGATCATAACGAAAGTTTGTGAATATATATCCGAGCTGCGTGAACAAGGGTACTGGCTTTCCGACCGTGTCGTGGAGATTGCCAGACAATTAGCAGGTGAATGATGGGATAAACCGGAAATTCACGAATCCCTCAGGGATACAGGGATAATGGGGACGCAACCCTTTAAGAACAGGCGGGGACGTCCGTTACTATAATACAATACCAGTGGATTGATACTGAAAGTTATTGAATATCTCAGGAGGCAGTATGAAAACACTTTCCCTTTACTACGCCACAAACCGAAAGCATGAAGGCAGTGACCGATGGCATCCCACATCTTATGGGAAAAACTTCAGCGATGACGGCGCGGAGAATCTCCGGTTCGGCTGGTTGAATCTGTCGGCGGACGAAAAGGTAATTGATAAGCATCATAAGAGGAAAGGCGCTTATGGAGTTGGAGATGGGGTGTCCCTTGCAACTTACCTGACTGAACAGGCCAGGGGCGCGAAGATCGAGGCGTATAAGGAGAAGCTCGACCCTAATGTCGCAGATATCCATCAGGAGAATGCGAAGCTCGGTTCCCTTGCCATGTTCGATGACCTGAAAAAGGAGATGATGGACAAGACCGACGTTCTAATATACATCCACGGCTTCAACGTCTCATGGCATGAGGCGGTCGGTTCCGCCCTTGCGCTTCAGGAGATGCTTAATAATTCTCCGACAAAAGACCCGGATCAGAATCTCCTGGTTATCCTCTTTACCTGGCCGTCAGACGGGATGGCCCTCCCTTTCGTCTCCTACAAATCGGACAGGACCGAGGCGCAGGCATCTGGTTATGCCTTTGGCAGGGGGATGCTGAAGGTCAGGGACTTCCTCATGACTTTGAAGAAGGATGGCGGAGGGTTATGCGGGCAGGATATACACCTCCTCTGCCACTCTATGGGGAACTATGTCCTGCAGAACACGATTGAGCGGATATACGACCATACCTCCGGTTCTGCCCTTCCGAGGGTATTCGAGCATATATTCATGTGCGCCCCTGACGTGGACGACAACGCCCTGGAGACTGACAAGGAGATGGGAAGGGTGCATGAGCTGGCGAGGTTTGTGAACGTCTACCACAATGAGGGGGACAAGGCGATGTATGTCTCGGATTATACGAAGGGAAATCCTGAAAGACTCGGGACAAAAGGGGCTGCAAGGCCGATGCAGATGCACAACAAGGTCAACCAGATAGATTGCTCTCCCGTCGTGAAGGGTCAAGGGCTGGTCGAGCACAGCTATTATCTGATGGGAAAGGTGAATGAGGACATAAGGCAGAGCATAGACGGGATGCCGCATGATTCCGGTGCGCGCCGCCGCAATCTCAGTCCGAAGGGTCCAAATGTCTGGGTTATGAAATGAGTATGAGGCCGTTCAACGACAGAAAAAAGTAGGACCTAAATCCTGCAATCGAACCACAGAGCAACGGAGGA
>JACQYJ010000042.1 GCA_016208525.1 Deltaproteobacteria bacterium
ACAAAAGCGGACAAACCCTGATAAACAAACATCTCAAAAGAAAAATTGTTTCACCCAAAAGGTGATTCGATTATTTTTGATAATTATTTAAAATATCTGTGTTTTGTCCGTGAAAGTCTGTGGCTAAGTGCATTTTTTAGGATAAACAGTTTTTTTTAAACCATCAGGCGGAGACGGGGTCATATTACACAGCATGTAATTCCTGCTCAACCCTTTCAGCCAGGAACATCTTCAGTAAAGACTGGTAAGGGATGTCCCGTTTATTGGCCAGTTGTTTAAGGTGTTCGATCAATGATTCCGGCAGTCTGACGGAGATTGTCTTTGTGGAAGGCTTCAAATTAGGGAACAATGCCTTTTTTGCCTTTGAAAAGTCCACATATTCCGTCGAATCATGAGTTGACCAGAACTCAAGCTCTTCATCTTCGTTTTTAAACTTCGGTATTTTCTTCAATTTGTTCATGGTACGCGCCCCTTTCCTTTTTGCTCATGTCTCTTGCCGAAATGACCCTAATCTTATTTTTCCTTATGGTAAATACAATGAACAGTAACCTGCCTGAATCGGTTTTCCCCAGCATGTAATGACGATCTTCCGAAGAGGAGTGTTTTTTATCTTCTCCAACTACAATGGGGCTGTTAAAGAAAACCTCTTCGCACTCCGCAAAGGTTACAATATGTTTTTCCTTATTTTTATTGATGTTCCAGCTATCCCAATCAAAACCTTCAATGCGCGTAAACAATTCCATCATCGCCTCTTTTGTATATATTTAATATATACAAATACCTTTGTCAAGGAAACGCAGGGAGGTTGCAAAGCCTGTCATTCCTTATCATGCCCCGTCCCCGCCTCAAATATCCTGCATAAGCCTTTTAAATCGCAGTAATCACAAGCTCTCTCAATAGGGTCTGCCGCATTCTTTCCTTCCATGAATTGCCTTGCAAGACTATTTACCACGCCTTTCCATGATTCAGTCAGCTCATCCCACGTATTTATCCCCTGAAGTTTCTCTCGAAGTTTTACGTCTTTTTCAAATGAAACAACCTTGGGAAGCGTATCATCTTCTTTTGATATCCCGGTAAATCCGCAGTCTCCGGGCTTTACCTTCGCAAAGGAGATTGCGTCAAAGGAGTCAACGTGGTTATAAACCAGCAGTTGAGGCTCCTTCGGCCTCTCGGTCAGCCAGTCGCTTTTGCTGCACCCCCCGGTCTTGTAATCTATTATTATCTTTTTCCCATCGTTCACGCTGTCTATCCTGTCAAGGCGAGCCTTTATAATGAGGCCTTCAACTGGAATATCTGTCTTGTATTCGGTCTTCTCTACTATGAAGCCGCCCCTGTTTGATTCGACCCCCTCTATCCACTCCCTGAGCACACCCAGAACCCGCTCCTGTTCCAGTTCGAGATACCTTTCAGAAAGAGGTTCTATAGGATAATACCTTTTGAATGCCTCAGTGACAGCATCTTTTATATATCTGTCCAGTTCGTTATTTGCAATTATTGTCTTTAGTCCATCTGAGCCCCCTACCCTGTCCCAGAAAACCTTTAGAGTTGCATGGAGAATGCTGCCGCGGTTCTTTAGCGAGAGACCAAGACCTGGGGTATCTATTCCAGAGACGTCAAGCCTGTGAATGGCAAAGGCCCTGAACGGACACCACGACTGGTCTTTGATGATGGATGTGCCGCCTGTAATCATTCCCAACTCTTCCTCACCGGGGGGAATATCGGCATCCATCGGCATATCCTCTGTGGCCATCCCAGAATGCGCTGCATCCTTGATGCGGCTGCTATCGTTTATAAATCCCCCTGCATCACACTTTTTCAAAGGAGAATTTTCTAAAGGGTCAAACAGCGGGCTGACAAACACCTCTTTCCTGTCCACCACCTTCGGGAAGCTAACCTCAAATAGTTCTGCGCTGTTAAAGAGTTTATGGAGGAGCCTCTTTGAAAATTCAAGCTCCCTCTCAGGGGTTGAATGCGGGAGGTTATGCCTCTTCTGGACAAACAGCGGGATGAACGGATTAGGAGAAGGCTGGGCAGGGAAGGCATCGCTATGTGCGCCAAGTATCCAGATGTGATCAAAACAGAGGCCCGACGATTCGAGGAGACCCATCACCTGTATTGGGCGCTCCCCGGACTCGGGTTGGTGGATGGTTTCACCGGCCGTCTTTGCCAGGTGAGAGACTGCCTCAGACCTGTTTATCTGCCCCAGAACTTCATCCAACGATGCAAGCCCTTCGAGGAGCCCGTTCCATCCCTTTAAGACCTGGTATTCGCTGCTGCTTAGCGTATACCTCTTCGAGGGGAATTCTATATTTTTTAGCAGGTTGCTTAGACTCCCGGACCAACGGCTCGGCAGATCTCTTTTTCTGCTCTCACTTAGAGCCTTAACCCACTTGTCCATGCGCTTCCTGAACCCCGACAGAGAAGTCATCTTATTCCGGTCAATTATCCTGCTAATCCCTGCCAGACTGACGATAAACCGGCCTTCCTTCTTGAGGGTTGCATCCAGCCTCGCCATGGAAAGATACTCCTCATCGCTTCCGGCAAAATAAGGTGAAAGGAGCACAGCGCTTATCTTGTTGATATCAACTGCCTCTTCGCCAATGGAAAGTATATCCAGAGCCATCTTAATAAGAGGTTCCCCGGAAAGGGGAGAGCCGAGGGATATGTTGAATACGTCATTAGTGTCCTTCCACGGGAACACTGCCTCAGGGTTCAGTTCTGAGGTAAACTCCCGCTCTATGATCTTTTTGTACCTCTCAAGGTCAGGGACTATAAACCCGATCCTCATACCTGGGCGCCAGGTCTTCCTCGCCCACCTCGCCGCCTGGATCACCTCTTCAACCTCGTCTGGATATTCCCTTACTATAACAGAGTTGGGAGTTGGGAGTTGAGAGTTATGCTCAGGCCAGAATTCGACCCTTCCTCCATTTCCTTCGATACCATTAATGAGAGATTCCATCTGTGGGGGTATCTCATCAAACCCTGCAAAAACAACCCTATCTGGAACAGCAATACTCCTGCCTTTTATAAGTTCTATAACCCTGCCGGGCAGAGAGGCCTGCTCTATGAATCCAAGACGGTCAACCTCCTTCTCGTATGCCTCCGCCAATCTCTTCAGGGCCTTTGCCTCTTCTGTAAGGTAGATATCATCAGGAAGGGTGATGCGGTATTCCCGGATCATCGTATATGCATCATACGCGGTACTGGCAAGCCCGCTGTTCATGATGATCTCCTTAGACAGGAACCTGTCGGATGATACGACCCTCTCCCATAACGCCTGAGCCCTTGTCCCTGATAAAAGCGGTCTATCGGGCCGGCTCTCGTTCCATAGGCTCTCAATCCATGAGAATAGAGGCATGACGACAGGGGTAGGCCACGCTGCAACTCCATTCACCTGCATCTCCGAGTCAAAGCTGGCGCGCAGATAGCGGGAAAGGCGTGTGTTTACTGTAAGGACTGGAATCCCAGCCTTAATAATTGCTATGATATCTTTCTCTTTGTCATTCATAGGGATTTTTTAAAGACATCAGGGACTGTACGGAGTTCCTATCTGAACTCTATATACGCCCAACTCTCTGTGTTAGAGAGGAGACTGGTCAGTAGCTTATGGGTAAGCGCATGCCCGCCCTTGCGGGCCACAAAATGGCCTATTAGCGGGGCCCCCATGAGGTAAAGGTCTCCGAGTGAGTCCAGAACCTTGTGGCGGACTAGTTCGTCAGGAAACCTGAGCCCTTCCTCATTCATGACGCCGTTTTCGTCAATAACTATGGCATTTTCCGGGGAGCCGCCCAGGGCAAGACCGTTGGCCCTAAGCATCTCGACATCTTTAAGGAAACCGAAGGTCCGGGCCTCGGATATCTCCTTCTCCAACCCGGGGTTCAAAAGGGAGATAGAAAATGTCTGGGCATCCAGGGCCTGATGGTTGAAGTCCACAAAGCATGTTATCCTTGATTCAACAGATGGAGATATGGATGCCTGACTGTCCCTTTCTTCAACAGTAATAGGCTTTGTTACAATAATATACCTCCTGAGCCCCTCCTGCTCCACTGTTCCAACCTCTCTCAACTTCTCTACAAAATAGGTGGCGCTCCCGTCCATTATGGGGACCTCCGGCCCGTCAATCTCGACCAGGGCGTTGTCAACCCTCATAAGGGCAAAGGCGGCCATAAGGTGTTCAACAGTCGAGATGGAGGCTTCCCCATTCTTTATCGTAGTGGCAAGTCTGGTGTCCGAGACATAATCGCAGATGGCCTTTACAGACGGCGCCCCCGGCAGGTCAACCCTCTCAAAGAATATCCCAGTATCGGAGACGGCGGGCCTCAGTGTGATATTAATCTGCTTCCCTGTATGAAGCCCGATACCGCTTACCGATACGCTCTTTTTTAATGTCCTCTGGTAACGCATGGGAGCATGATACATAAAGCAGGGGCTTAAATCAAGGCATTCTCATGTATGGAAAGGGAAGTAGAAAGAAAAAAGGGGCTTCTTGCAGGCAAAAAAATATGTCCCTCTCCCCTTTTTTTATCCTCTCAAGCCTCTCCTCAGTCTGAAGCCTTCTGGCAGGGTTTTCCATAGATTCGAGGGACCTGGATATTGTCTCCATCCCAAGGGTCCTTCCTTCTTCAGATGCATAGTCTTCAACATAAAAACTGCAAACCACAGAGGACACAGAGATAAATTTTGAGTATAAAAACCTTTTAAAACCCTTTTCTTCTCAGTGTCCTCGTGATTTTGACTTTAAAAATTATTGGTTTTTAAAAGTCATCTTTTGAGTGCATGGAGAAAAGATTTAAAACAAGAGGCAATTGCAAAACTATTTAAACCAGTTCACAGAGATTAATCAGAGAAACACAGAGGTTTTTCTTAAATATTATAATTTTGTCCTCTGTGCCTCTCATCTTTTCTCGGTGTCCTCTGTAGTTAAGGACTTTTGCAAGAGGCTCCTTTTCTCGGTGTCCTCTGTAGTTAAGGACTTTTGCAAGAGGCTCACAAGGTTTTTCTTTTTCGTATTAAAGGGTTTCCTCTGTGAGCTCTGTAGTTCGATTGCAGGATTTAGGTGTTAAATATCTGTAAATGCATTTGACGAATCAATGATTGATGGTTATAATCATGAAAAAGACCATAATGACCAGGAGGCAAGATCATGCGCAGGGAAGAGATAAGCATAGCTCAGGCAAAAACTCATTTTTCGGAGTTGATAAATAAGGTTGTTTACGGCCATGAGGAGATCATTATAACCAAGAGAGGAAAGCCTGTGGCGGTTATATCAGTACCTGAAAAAAAGGAGGCAGGGCTTGCCGCTGTCAAGGGATGGCTTAAAGAGGACGATATCTTCTTTAAGGAGATGGACAGGATTATAGAAGAGCGCCATTCAAAAGGACTCAGGGCGGCAAAGGCGCAGAGAGGCTGATATGTATCTATTTGACACCAATATCCTGAGTGAAGTCATAAAGAAAAAGCCGAATCAATCACTGCTGGAGCGTCTTTCGAAGGTACCTGCAAGCAGGCAGTTCACGTCCTGCATTTGTGTAATGGAACTTCGATATGGCAGCAGCCGGAGGCCCGACCATGAGGCATTTTGGGAAAGGATCGAAAAGGAGTTGCTCTCAAAGGTCAGGACCCTCCCGGTTACCCATGATACAGCAATAATTGCAGGCGACGTAGCAGCAGCCCTTTCCCTCAGAGGTCTCGGCATATCTCCGGAAGACCTTCTCATTGCCGCCACCGCTCTAAATGGCAACATGACCCTCGTGACCGCAAACGAAAGGCACTTTAACAACATAAGCAACCTGAAGGTGGAGAACTGGCTTGAAAAATAATATATGTAACACCATTACCCCACCCCCACCCTGCCCCTCTTCCCGCAGGACATAAATACTTGAAGGAGAGGGTTGTTTCCTCCCCTTCAAGGGGAGGATTAAGGTGGGGATGGGGTTAGGATGGAAGAATTAAGGGAACACCATATCTAATGTTTAAGAGTCTATATGCTTCTAATTCCCGGTTCAATTAGTCAGCCGTTTTCTGATATAATATTTAAAATAATTAAAGGACGGTAGTTATGGAATTCGAATGGGACCCAAAGAAAGCAAGCTCAAATTTGCGAAAACATCAGGTTTCCTTCGAAGAAGCATCGAGTGCGCTGAGCGACCCTATGGCTGCAACTGGCGCTGATCCAGACCATTCAATCGGTGAGTTTAGATATATTACCTTTGGTATTTCGGAACGTGGCAGGTTATTAGTGGTTTCTCACACAGAGCAAAGTGAAATTATTCGGATCATAAGCGCTCGCCTCGCGAGCAAAAGGGAGAGAAAGATTTATGAAGAAGGTTAAAGAAATAGAAAAAGACGAATTGCGTGCCGAATACAAACGATCAGATTTCCCTGGGCCTTTGGTGCGTGGAAAGTATGCGAAACGGATGAGCGAATCATCAAACGTCATTGTACTAAAACCTGAAGTATCTGAGGTTTTCCCAAACGAAGAAGCTGTTAATGCTGCGCTCCTGTCACTAATTAAGCTTGCAAAAAAAACGGTACGCCCAATTAAACGCTCAACCGGGCGCTCGAAAAAGGTGCATGCCGCATAGATATAGATAGGTCGTGGCAAAAGATAAAGGGTCAGGTCTCCATATTCCATAAATCTAATTTCTTTGATAAGATAAAGGCGACTTTATCATCAAAGGAGATAAAATGGCTAGGCCGTTACGCATAACATACTCAGGTGCATATTATCACATAACATCGCGGGGGAATGAGCAAAGGGACATATTCAAAAGTCAAAAGGACAGAGAGAAGTTCCTTTACTATCTGGATTCAGCAAAGGAGCGCTACGGTGCTGCGATTCACGCATATTGCCTGATGAGCAATCATTTCCATCTGCTCCTGGAAACACCGAGGGGGAATCTCTCAGAGATCATGCGTCACATAGTAGGCGCATACACAACTTACTTCAACATTAAGAGAAAGAGAGCAGGACACCTGTTTCAGGGGAGATACAAGTCGATACTTATTGAGGGCGACGAATACGCAACCGAGCTTTCCCGGTATATCCATCTGAATCCGGTCAGGGCAGGAATCGTCGCCTTGCCGGAAGAATACAAGTGGTCAAGCTATCAATCGTATATTGGCCAGGTGCAGTCTCCCATATGGCTGAAAACTGATTTTGTCCTCGGTTACTTTGGCAAGACGGGCGCAGCCGCCCGAAAGAAGTACCGGGAGTTTATTGAAGACCTGGTTGGGAAGGAATATGAAAGCGCGTTAAAAGATGCAGTGGGGGCATCGATCCTTGGCAGCGCCGATTTTATAAAAGAGATTACAGCAACACATCTAAAAGACAGAGAAGAAGACAAGAACATTCCTGCGTTACGGCATTTTGAGGAAAGGCCAATGCTTTCAGAAATATGCATGTCGGTAAAAAAGACAATAGACGGCAACGACAAGTTAGCACGGCAGGCAAGTATCTACCTCTCGCATAGATACAGCGGCGAAAGGTTGAGGGATATCGCAGAATTGTTTGATATCGGAGAAACTGCAATATGCGAGGCAAGCAAGCGGTTTTCTATGAAGATGAAGGATGACAAACTATTGCGCGATAAAGTCGATACGATAATGGGGAGTCTTAAAAAATGAGGAATGGAGACCTGACCCCTTTATGTTTCATTGTTGATATCAATCTCCTGGAGATTTAATGAGGTGGTCCTTCCATACTCCACCATCCTTGTGATAACCTCGTTGATTGAGGAAACACCCTTGCACACCAGATCTATGACGGTTTCGTTCCCAGGCTCGCAGTAGTCCCGCATGTATTCTACCCCTGTCAGTATCTTCTGGAGAGGGTTTCTTATCTCATGTGCAATCTGGGCCGACATCTCGCCGATTATGGCCAGTCTCCTTTGCGTCTGTACCTCTCTTTCTTTTTCCACCAGGGAAGAGTGAATCCTGAAGTTTTCAATAATTACTGCCGCTTCATTGGAGAAGGCCAGGAGAAAGCGGGAATCTTCATCTGTAAACTCCCCCTCAGATTTATTGATTAATATAATGAACCCCAGGACACCATCCATTCCACGAAGAAGGACAGTAAGCATTCCCTGTATCTCTTCAGATATCCCATTCTCATAGTGGTAATCGCTGTCGCTGTTTAACAGGTCAGATACAGTGGAGAGGTTGCTTAGGGCTTTTAAGCGTGGGTCTTCTATTGGGATGGGAAAGTTATCAAAGTCGAAACGCAGTTGCGTTGAGGCCTGGGGGAGGGCATCAACCGGCAGCTTTTCTATGTTGTAAAGGGAGGCGAGTTCTATTATTTTTTTTCCAGGATCAATAAGAAATAGCGCACCGGCCTTTGATGGGACGAGGGCTATAGCCCCCTGCAGGGCCTTCTCAAGAAGGTCATTAATATCATAGGATTTGAGTAGAGTTCTGCTGACCTTAAGAAGGATTGAAAGCTCTGCATTCCTTCGGAGCAGCTCCTGAGCATTCTCAAACTCCCTGGTCCTGTCCTTAACAGCCCGTTTCACCTTATTCAGCCGGTTCCTGTAGCCGTATCCTATTGACCTGTGTGTCTTCATCCTGCCTCACTTCAGCATTCCAACCGCTTTTTCTACCCTGTCAATCCCCTCTTTTATCTTTTCCATTGAGGTTGCATAGGAAAGCCTCAGGAAACCTTCGGCCCCGAAGGCGCTTCCTGGAACCAGCGCCACCTTTACCTCATCAAGTAAAAGGGTCGCCATATCTGAAGAGGTTTCTATAAGTTTACCATTGAAATTCTTACCCAGCAACCCCGTGACATTCGGGAATGCATAAAAGGCTCCATTGGGCCTCATGCAGGTTATACCTTTTATCTTATTCAGCCTATCCACCATGTATACCCTTCTCCTGTCAAATTCTTTTACCATTGATGCCACGGCGTCCTGCGGGCCGACCAGCGCCTCAGTGCTTGCCTTCATGGCAATGGAGGTAGGGTTGGACGTGGACTGGCTCTGGATATTGGTCATGGCTGTAACGATTTCTTTTGCCCCTGCTGCGTAACCTATCCTCCATCCTGTCATGGCATACGCCTTTGATACGCCGTTCACAACTATGGTCAGGTCTTTTACCTCTTTGCTGATAGATGCGATGCTTATGAACTTGAACCCCTCGTACACCAGTTTTTCATATATGTCATCGGATATAATAAGGATCTTTTTTTCTACAGCCGCCTCTGCAATCCCCTCCAACTCCTTCCTGCTGTATAATGAGCCTGTAGGGTTGGAAGGAGAGTTGATTATAACAGCCTTTGTCTCAGGAGTTATGGCCTTCCTGAACTCCTCTGCCGTCATCTTGAAACCGTTTTTTTCAGAGGTATTGACTATTACAGGTTTTGCATCCGCCAATGCGACTATGTCAGGGTATGAGACCCAGTAGGGAGCCGGGATAATAACCTCGTTCCCTTTTTCAAGGACAGTCATAGCAATATTGTAGAGGGAGTGTTTTGCCCCGCAGGATACTATGATCTCGCCCCTTTCATACGAGAGGCCGTTATCCTGTTTCAGTTTCTCTATTATGGCGTCCTTCAGGTCGTCAGTCCCGCCAACAGGGCAGTATTTTGTAAATCCCATTTCTATGGCCTTTATACCCGCATCCTTGATATTCTGCGGCGTGTCAAAGTCAGGCTCTCCTACGCCGAACCCTATTACATCAATCCCCTGGGCCTTCAGGGCCTTTGCCTTTGCATCAATAGCCAGTGTCGGGGATGGTTTTATTGCCTTTGCGCGTTGAGAAAGAAACATCTGTTTAATTACCTCCTTGATTTTATAAATGGAAAATGGAAATCTTAAACACTGTAGACATTAT
Source organism: Deltaproteobacteria bacterium (assembly GCA_016208525.1). Classification (GTDB taxonomy): domain Bacteria; phylum Desulfobacterota; class JAENJC01; order JAENJC01; family JAENJC01; genus JAENJC01. Next base: position 9,826 of record JACQYJ010000042.1, read on the forward strand.
ATCTTTTTTAAATAATATCACCAGTTCAATTCCGAAACCGACGAGACCGGCCCTTTGAACCTTACATCTTCAAACTGCTCAAAGTGCGCCTTGCCGCAGTCAATCTTCATCTTTTCGCTTGGCCGCAGTTCCTGATCTTTGCCCTTTTGTCTCTTTGGCAAAGGCATCTATGTAGTTTCATAGATTTTATTCCAAGCTCTTTTTCTTTATTTCAAACAGTTTTAAAGAAACCTAAAATTAAAAACCCTTTATTTCCAAATGGTTATGCTGTTTCATTTTTTGTTTTCTTTTTCAATCATTTTTTTTTGCCAGAAAATACACGGTTTTTGCTTTAGCCCCTTCTTTATCAATAGAGCCTTCTTTATATAGCGCATATACCGCCTTCTGCACATCTTCACGCGGAACCTCTTTCCTCAGATGTTCAAAAATCTGCGTAACAGATGAATTGGGATTGATCTTTAAATCTTCAATAACAAGAGCTTTAAGCGTGTATGTTTCTATGGTTTTAAGAGTTGGCTTAACATTCAATTTTGCGCTGGATAGAAGTTTCGGATTAACGAGGTAGGCCGTGCCCTTTTTACTTCCCCTGCTGATTATAATCTCTTTTTCAGTTAGTTTGTACACCCATGTCCTGAGACGGTCTTCATCGGTAAGCTGCAACTCTCTTGAAAGCCTGGTAGCAAGAATCTTTTTATGGCGGGCAATAACGCCTAATGTAATAAACTCTTTTTGAGAAAGCTCAAAGTGCTGAATAATATAATCCATGACAGACAGGTCTTCTTCATTGAGTATTTTTGATGGTCTCGTAAAAAGTCTAAAAAAGGCCAAAAACCGATTTTTGGCATTAATGATTTCGCAGAGTTACAAAGGTGATTTTCTGCATTTTTGACTTTTTACGAGTGCATCATTTTTGACTGCTGGATAATCTTGATTCATTCGTAAAAAGTCTTTTCTGTGGTTCGACAAGCTCACCACGAACGGAATAAAGTCAATGATTTCAACCAGACCACCGTTCGCCCTGAGCTTGTCGAAGGGTGATTTGGGACTTTTTACGAGTGCATCAACCGAGATCGTGGAAGATATTGATGAAATGCGGATTGCGCCTGTGTTTTTGATGAAGGATATTGTTTTTATTTATACCCAAAGGCAGTCCGCCCGGATTGCTGATCTCTAACCTGTCGGGATAAACTTCTATCGAAATGTCCGATGATATGGTGAAATTGTGATGCGCAAAGGCATTGACCAACAGTTCCCGTATTACCTTGTCTGAATAATGCCTCACTCTTTTGCGGAACAAACCGTCAGGGAACTCATGAAAATATTTCAGTTCCGTGGCCTTGCTTTCTATATCCAGCAAAAGCTGTTTGGGATTAAACAGGTAATCGGCCCAAGTCTCTTTTCTTACTTTTTTATCCAAATGGTCATAAACGATATACTGAACCGTGATAGGGTATGCCAGCCGCGCTCTTTGTCTGGGATACCCCAGCCACAGAATGCCAAGATTGGTAGGATTGTTATTGTCCGACAGATTGTAATGCTCCAGTATTTCAATATCCGATTTCTCTTTGATGAAGTTTTTTACTTTGTCTGAAGAGCGGATGTCATTTACAAATTGCTTCACTTCATCGGGGTTTAGATCGTTTAAAGCAAGCGTTGGATGGACGACAAGTTCCCACTGAAAGGCTTGTTTTTCGGCAGCGATTCGATGAATATCTTCACTTCGCACCGGCGAACACTCTTCACCTGAGCGGATATATATCTTTCCGTCAGAAGTGGTGGCAGTAGATTTTAACGACGACTGCACGGTTATAACAAAATACTCGCCGCCGTTGCTATGCTTAAGCACCTGCGAATGGAATATGCTGACAGAAAAGGCCAGCCCGCGCAACTTTTTACCCGTTTCATTAATTTCTTCTTCGGATACGCTTTGATCCGGCGGAGGCAAATGTGTTTTATCTTCAAAGCCGATATAGATTTCCCCGCCCTGCGCATTAGCGAGACATACACAGGTTTTGGCCAAGTCTTTAAAATCAGCAGAACCAGTTCTTATCTTCTTGATGCTTTTGTATTCTTTGATTAAGGTTTCTGTCATGCTGTTTTAAACCCATTTCCCTTATTATCGGCACTGATGGCCTCTATCTGGTATTCCTGGTTGCTGTCGAAGTGGAGTTTCATTTAATGATTCATTCGTAAAAAGTCTTTTCTGTGGTTCGACAAGCTCACCACGAACGTAATAAAGTCAATGATTTCAACCAGACCACCGTTCGCCCTGAGCTTGTCGAAGGGTGATTTGGGAC
>JACQYJ010000233.1 GCA_016208525.1 Deltaproteobacteria bacterium
CCTGAATCTTTGATCTTATATATTCTGTAAGTCTGACAACTTCGCCCTCTTCTATCTGCTTGCCGCTGATCTTTATCCTTTCAGTAAAGTCGATAAGGTGGGGAGATGTGTAAAGGCCGACCCTGTATCCTGCTTCCTGAATTATTGATGCTACTGTTACAGATGTAGAACCCTTTCCATTTGTGCCTGCGATATGGACTGTCTTTAAATTATAATGAGGGTTGCCGCAAAGTTTCAGCAGCTTGTTAATCTTTGACAGGCCAAACTTTATGCCGAATTTTTGCAGGCCGAATAGGTAACAGAGGGTTTCTTGATATGACATATCTTTTATAAAGAAAAGGATGAGGGGTGAGGGCTGAAGGATAAATCAAATATCCTTATGTTTAAATTCATCCCTCATCCTTTATCCTTCATCCTTTAAGTTGTAGCGCATTCCGAAGGGGCGCCTTTGATCTTTTCCACTGCATGGGAGATTGCCGGGAGTATGGCAGAGAGGTTTTCCCTCACTCCCTTTGGACTGCCCGGAAGGTTTATTATAAGGGTACAACCACGGAGTCCCACTACAGCCCTCGATATCATGGCCCTCGGGGTTTTTTTCAGGCTCTCAAACCTCATTACCTCCGCCATCCCGGGTATCTCCTTGTCTATAACTTCAAGGGTGGCATCTGGTGTGACATCCCGAGGGCTTACGCCTGTGCCTCCTGTAGTTATTATAACATCGAGCCCGAGATCATCGGCATATTCTATAAGCTTGTCCTTTATAAGGTACTTCTCGTCAGGTATGACTTGATACGCCTTTACCTCTGCGGGTATTTCGGCCACGAGCCTCTTTATCTCCACCCCGCTCAGGTCTTCCCTTTCTCCCCTGGCCCCTTTGTCGCTCAAGGTAAGGATCCCTACAGTTATCATTTATTTTTCTCTCTCCTCTTCAACCTCAAGGGTCAAATCATCTTCAACCGGCTTTTTCACAGCGCCCTCTTCCTTCAACCACTCTTCAACCAGACGCCCTTCCTCAAACTCCTCGTTGGTCAGGGGGCCTAATCCAGCCTTCTCTTTCTCTCCTTGAAGCTCAACCGGCGCTTCTTCAGCCTCACTGCGCAGAAGTTCTTCAACCTTTATCGAGATGCCTATGGAAAACTCTCTGTCAATGTCCTTCAGCCTGAAACGGAGCGGTATCCTGTAAAGGTTGTTAGTTATCCTCTCCGCATCGCCGGCCTGCAAGGTTCCAAGCTCGCCTTCAACATCCGTGGAACCGGGGGGATAAGATACTGCCAGATCAAATCCGGCCTCCCTGGCAGCCTCAACCCCTGCTTCGGGGGTAATAACGCCTGAAGGGATCTGCTCCGGCTGCTCCCGGAGGTTCCTGAGTACCATCTTTGCCGCAGCAGAAAGGGTTTCCACAACCCCTTTTCCTTCCGTAGCAACGGCCTCAAAAAACGGCGCATTAAACCTGTTCAGTTTTTTATACATCTCCTCCAAAGGGACGGCGTTTGAGAGGTCCCTCTTGTTGAACTGGATCACATGCGGCATCTTCTCCAGCGTCTTACCGTATGCATTCAGGTTCTCCTCAAGATTCTTGAGGCTCTCGATGTTGGCATCCATCATCTGCCTCTGGGAATCGGCAACAAATACCACACCGTCAGCCCCCTTTAGCACCATCTTTCGTGTGGCATTATAAAATACCTGTCCAGGAACGGTATATAAGTGAAACCTCGTCTTAAAACCCTTAACCTCGCCAAGCTCTATTGGCAGAAAATCGAAGAACAGGGTTCTGTCAGTCTGGGTGGCAAGGCTCACAAGCTTGCCCTTCTGATCCGGCTTCAGCTTTTTGTAAATGCAATCTATGTTGGTCGTCTTCCCTGATAGGCCCGGGCCGTAATAGACTATCTTTGCATTCACTTCCCTGTTGGAGTAGTTAAGCAGCGCCATTTTAGTGTTTTTGCCCTTTCTGCTCCAGCTTATGGGCCTTCGCCATTAGTATCCTCCTGGCAGCGGATACAAGGGCTCCAGGTATCCCCTTGGCCTTGGCAAGGTCGGAAAGCTCTTTATCGTTAAGCTTTAACATTAACTGCATGCTTATTCCAACTGGGGTCCTGGGATTATTCACAAGGGCCACGAGTATTTCGTGGCTCCTCATTCATGTCTTGTTCATTGATATAAGCCGCAAGACCTCATCACTGACATTTCTTGATTTTGCATAGGTAAGCGCCTCGGCGTCATTGAGCTTGGGGCTCTTCATGACCGCTGAGCAAACGAGCTTATTAGGGTCCTTGACAAGGATACTCCTCGCCTCCTTGTTCCCTTTGAGGGCAAGCTGAATCTTAGCGGATATCCCCATAGTCAGGATCTGCTGGTAAATGCTTTTGTGTTTCTCTACCGGGGCCTGTTCTTCTTCCTCCACAAGCTCCTTTGGGAAAGCTACCTCTTCCCCCTCTATCTTTTCTTCATCCATTACCTTTTCTTCATTCATCAACGGCTCCTTATCTAGGGGCGACCCACCGGATCGCCCCTACATTGCTCATTGCTATTTATTCATCTCCGGCTTGAACCCCAACTTCGTGAGCGCTCCGGACAAGGCCTTTGCATCTTCCTCGCTCTTTGACCCGGCAATCAACTGATAGACCTTAACTTTGACCTCCTTCTTTTCAACCACCGGCGTATAGCCGAGCTTTTCAAGGTCTGCCTTGTTGGCATTAGATATCGTCTCATTCAGGTTCGAAACGGCGTAGACCTTATAAACATCTTTCTTCTGTGCCACAAAGGGATCATAGCCGTTCTCTTTAAGCCCGGCAACGATACTATTCACCTCATCCTTATCTTTCGCCTCTTTGGCAAGAATCCTGTTCATCATAAGTTTCTTCTTCATCTCTTTTACTTCATGAGGTATGCCTTTCAGCTTCTCCCTGGCTGCTTCAACCTCATACATGGCGGCGTATGTCCCGACGATCACATCAGGCCCTTCCTTGGCCACAGCTTCAGGCTTTACTTCGGGCTTTACTTCGGGCTTCACTTCGGGCTTAACTTCAGGCTTGGCCTCAGCTGTAACAGGGGCCTCTTTTATCGGGATCCTCACAGGAGGCGGCGGAACAGCCGGTTCCTCTTCCTTCAGCAGAAAGAAATTGGCGGCAAGCGCCACAATAATCTGAAGGAGTCCACGGAGCAGAAGATTCTTATAGCTCTTCTTTGGCGCCCTTGGCGTCTCCTCAAAACCCTCAAACTCATCACCTGTTGATACACTTTCAGACTTCCCTTCCTCTTCGTCAAACAATCCCTTCTGGTCCATCTCATCCTCCTTTTAGATTCAGTTGTCAGCGAGCAGTCGGCAGTTAATAGTTTAAGCAAATACTACTCACTGTTCACTGTTTTCTATTCCTCTTGTCCGACTCAACAAAGGCATAGGCGCTGTGGTTGTGGATGCTCTCCATATTTTCGCACCCCACCTGAAACCAGGTGATGTTGCGGTCCTTGCTGAGCCGGGACGCCACCTCCCTGACTATATCCTCAACAAACATCGGCTTGTTGTATGCATGTTCGGTCACATACTTCTCATCGGGCCTTTTTAAAAGGGAATATACCTCGGAACTCCCCGAATCCTCAACTATCCTTATTATATCCTCCATCCAGATAAACTTCTTGAACCTGATGGACACAGAAACGATGCTCCTCTGGTTATGAGCCCCATGAAGACTTATCTCCTTTGAGCACGGACATACGCTTGTAACCGGGACAACTATCCCCACATAGAAATCCTTTTCATCATCGCTGGCCGACCCTGAGAACCTGCATCTGTAATCCATCAGGCTCTTGGCCTTCGATACGGGGGCCTCTTTTTCAATGAAATAGGGGTATTCTATCTCCATATGGGCAGACCTGGCATTCAGCTTCTTCCTGATCTCTGCAAGGATGTCAAAGAAGTTCTTTATGCTTATCTCCCGCCGATATTCATTCAGCACCTCAACGAACCTGCTCATGTGGGTCCCCTTGAAATGATGAGGAAGGTCCACATACATGTTTATGCTGGCTATAGTGTGCTGAGTGCCGTTGACCTTGTCCAGGACCACTATAGGGTATTTGATGTCCTTTACCCCAACCTTGTCTATCTGGATCTTCCTTGTATCAGGGAGGCTCTGGATATCCTTCATTGGAAGATGAAGAGGCGAAGCGCTCTCTTTTTTCACATTCCTACTCTTCATAGTACGAGGCACAGGCATTCTCCGACTCCCAGACTTTGACCTTGCTTACCTTTACAGGATAATGGATTAACCCCTCGGAAAGGCGCTTAAACAGGTGCCTTGCCATATTCTCCGAGGAGGGATTGATCTCTGTAAACGGTTCAATCTCATTGAGATATTTATGATCAAGCTCCTCTACTATACTCTTTGTCTTTTCCTTCAGTATCTTGAAATCAAGCGCAAGGCCTATGGAATCAAGACTCTCTGACTTTACAAATACGTCAACCCTCCAGTTATGTCCGTGCAGCCTTTCACATGCGCCCTCATAATCCCTTAGATTGTGGGCTGATGCAAAAGATGTCTTTATCATCAATTCATACATCGTTATCTCCTTTATTCTTTCCGGGGACAGTCCCTATTCTACGGCCTTCGGCCCGTAAATAGGGACAGTCCCCTCATTCACTATTTAATATCAGCCTTTTTCTTTGCCTCACTCAGCCATTTATCATACCTGCCTGCCGACGTCCCCTCCTTTTGCTCCCTGACCTTGTCAACAGCAATTGAAGATGCAAACCTTCTCGACAGATCCTTAATATCCAGTTCATAACTCTCTAAAAAAAGGTTAAACTCGCTCCTGGATGGGAATGTTTCCTCAAAGCGCACTATCTCCTTCGTCACATCATCCATGGTTACGGTCAGACCGAGCCTGCCGGCCTCAGCCGAGACTATCTCTCTTTCTATTAAATAGTTAAGGACTTCGGCCTTATCAGCGCTGAACCCAAACTGCCTTCTTATGGCCGTCTCCTCTTCCAGGTCGCTCATGGTTATCACCTTGTCATTGACAACAGCGACAATCCTTTCTACAACCTCTGCATCAGCTGTTACAGAAAGAGATGCTGCTAAAATAAATATAAGAAGTGAACGTATGAGCATAGCAATGATGCGTAAAATTAACACATTACCGTTTTCATTGTCAAATCCAATGTCTCCGGTAAAATCCTTTTCACTTGCGCCTAAAAACTGCAAACCACAGAGGACACAGAGAAAAGATGAGAGGCACAGAGGACAAAATTATAATATTTAAAAAAACCTCTGTGTTTCTCTGATTAATCTCTGTGAACTCTGTGGTTCAAATAGTTTTGCAATTGCCTCTCAAGGTTTTTCTTTTGGTATTAAAGGGTTTTCTCCGTGCGCTCTGTGGTTCGATTGCAGGATTTAGGTTGCATTATTTATTGAATGGTTTAAAATTCCGCTATGTTCAATAAGAAAATACAGCTCCTTCTGACAGCCACATTTATCCTCTTCCTCTCTACCTTGCTTAATGCTCAGGAAAGACAGGTCCGTGTCATAAATGTGCAGGCGACTATAAACCCCAATATTGCAGAGTTTATAACGCATTCCATCAAGATGTCGGCCTCCTCAGGAGATGAGGCAATCATAATCGAGCTGGACACACCCGGCGGGCTTGATACGTCCATGAGAGAGATAGTTAAAGAGCTTCTCTCCCCTCCCCTTCCAGTAATAGTATATGTACATCCAGGAGGTGGAAGGGCTGCATCTGCCGGGGCGCTGATAACAATGGCGGCAAATATTGCAGCCATGACACCGGGAACAAACATAGGGGCAGCACACCCTGTGAATATAGGCGGCGGCGAGGTAAGCAAGGAGATGAACGAAAAGATCACCAACGATGCGGTCGCTTTCATCAGAGGATTGGCGGAAAAGCGCGGAAGAAATGCAGAGTGGGCTGTAAAGGCCGTAAAGGAGAGCGCCTCTATCCCTGCTGAAGAGGCCCTGAAGATCAATGTAATCGATATCGTTGCCGGAGACCTTAATGACCTCCTGAATCAGACAGACGGCAGGAAGGTCCTAAGCGCCAGGGGAGAGGTGACACTGAATACAAAGGGGGCAAAGATTGTCAGGGAAAATATGGGGTTTGCCCGGCAGATACTAAACACCATCAGCGATCCGAATGTGGCATATATCCTGATGATGCTCGGCCTATTAGGCCTCTATTTTGAACTGGCAAACCCCGGGGCCTTATTCCCGGGGGTGGTGGGAGCAATATGCATCGTTCTTGCCTTCTATGCCTTCCAGACCATACCTGTGAACTATGCCGGGGTCCTCCTGATTCTACTGTCTATAGTACTATTCGTTGCAGAGGCATTTGTCACGAGTTATGGAATCCTTGCCATAGGAGGGATAGTAGCCATGTTCCTTGGTTCCATCATGCTGTTTGATTCCCCCCTCCCCTATCTACGGGCATCCCTAACTGTCATTATTCCCACAGTCCTTGCCACTGCAGTGCTCTTAATACTGGCCATAACTTACGCCATAAGGGCCCAGTTCAGGAAGACAAAAACCGGGGCAGAGGGTATGATAGGTGAGGTTGGCGAGGCAAGAAGCAGGATATCACCGACAGGAAAGGTATTTGTTGCCGGGGAATACTGGGATGCGGAGAGCAATGATGTCATAGAGGAGGGCGAGAAGGTCAGGGTAACAGCCCTGAAAGGTTTGAAACTTAAGGTTACCAGGGAGGCAGGATGAGGCAGGTCTGGTCAATAACTCTATTATTATTCCTTTGGAGCGGTATCTCTAATGCCGACACGTACAAGTATATAGACGATAAGGGAACGCCCTCCTTCACTGACGATATCAAGAGTATCCCAGAAAGATACAGGGAAAAAGCGGTACTTTTAAAAAACGATGATGAAAAGGTTACAATATTAACGCCGCCTCTGGCAGACAAGATAGATGAGACACTCCTCCCACAAAAGGAAGAGGCGGGAGATACGGCAGAGATATCTTCTGTTAATAATCAGACCTCTGAGCCTCAGAATCAGGGTTTCCCTTACCTGAATGTTGCAATAATCTCATCAATGTTCTTAGGCGCCCTTATCTCAGCGGTCTTTGTAAACAACAGGATATTTAAAAAGATCCTGAATATTGTCAGCCTCGCATCCATGCTCACCCTCCTCGTCTACATCTCGACCTTCTTTGTCTCCAGGCATATACATACGCTAAAAAAGGCCTCAACCGAGATGACAGATGCAATGAAGAAGAAAGAGGCAGAAAAGGAGAAGGAGATTCAGAAGATATATGGGAATTAGCAAATAACAAATACAAACTATTATAAGGAGGTTTATCATGGGAATGCTTACAGTACCGTTTTTAGTAGTAATAGGTGTGGTCATATTCATACTGGCCAACTCCATCAGGGTGTTGAACGAGTATGAGAGGGGCGTCATATTCAGGCTTGGGAGGGCCATTGGGGCCAAGGGGCCGGGGCTTATCATACTCATTCCTGTCATAGACAAGATGGTGAAGGTGGACCTGAGGACAGTTACCATGGACGTGCCTCCCCAGGAGGTCATCACAAGGGACAACGTGTCCGTAAAGGTAAATGCGGTGGTCTATTTCAGGGCGCTGGACCCTATGAAGGCTGTGCTGAGCGTTGAGAACTACCTATACGCCACATCCCAGCTTGCCCAGACGACCCTTAGAAGCGTATGCGGGCAGGGGGAGATGGACGACCTCCTTTCCGAGAGGGAGAAGATAAACAGGCAGCTTCAGGAGATACTCGACAGGCAGACAGACCCCTGGGGGGTTAAGGTAAGCACTGTGGAGATAAAAGGTATAGACCTCCCTGATGAGATGAAGAGGGCAATGGCAAAGCAGGCGGAGGCGGAGAGGGAGAAGAGGGCAAAGATAATCCACTCCGCCGGAGAGTACGAGGCAGCTGCGAATCTGGCAAAGGCCGCTGACATGATATCCATAAACCCTGTAACACTTCAGCTGAGATACTTACAGACATTGACGGAGATAGCGGTAGAGAAGAATTCTACTATACTATTCCCTCTGCCAATGGATATGTTAAAACCGTTTTTAAACCCTGGGGAAAAGAAGTGAATGAGGGTCCAGGTTAAACCTTTTTTATCTTTCCTGATCTTTACTTTTATTCTGAGCGCCTTTTTCCGAGGCGTACCTCCCGGAGAGGAAGAGAGATCAGCTCAAGGGGGCTCCAGGGTACTATATAGCCCCGATCCCCTGTTGCCTCACAGGCACAGGAGAGGGATTCATCTTCCGCGGCGCTGCCCTGAACATAATGGACACCAATGCCGATGTCTACGGCTCGATGCGCCGAGTAGAGCCATGTCCTGCTCGGGAAGCTCCCCGCCTGGGTGCGGGACATTCATTTGAAGTAAGCCTTGGCGATGTACTGGTTCAGCATGCGTTCGGTGTTGAAGAACGAGCCGTTGAGTGCGATGGCGTTGCGCATCACATCATCATAACGCCCCCCTTCCTTATAAAACATCGGAATAATGATCGTCTCGAGCTTGTTGTAAAGAGACCGGGCATCCGCTCCCTCCACCTCGCGCACGCCTTCTGCCACGGCCTGCGCCATCGC
>JACQYJ010000235.1 GCA_016208525.1 Deltaproteobacteria bacterium
TAACGCAGATTTTGCTTGTTGGCTTGCCGGCTTGCAAGCTTACCAGCTTTTTTATCTGTGCAAATCCGTGTAAATCCGTGGTTAAATGCTTTTTTTAGGTTATACCTAAAACTGCAAACCACAGAGAACACAGAGATATTTTTTGGGGATAAAAACCTTTGTAGCCCCTTTTCTTCTCCGTGTCCTCATGATGTTGATTTTAAAATTACTGGGCTTTTATAACTCACCTTTTGAGTGCACGGAGAGAAGATTTAAAACTGGTTTTTTCCTTTCGGCATTAAAGGGTTTTCTCTGTGTGCTCTGTGGTTCGATTGCAGGATTTAGGTTATAGGCTATTTTTTTCGGAGACTGCCTTGAAAAGTCTACTGAAAATCGGAACGTTAATTGTTTTTGCATCCATCTTAATTTCTTGTGTCCGCCTGAGTGACGAAGTCCAGGGAAGAAGGAAATAATGGACAGGCTGGCAAGTCCTCAAAGGTATAGAAGCCCAATGTTGACATGGACACGGAGAAAAGGTATCAGGATGCTGCTGACAAGGGTTATCAACCCTGGAAGAGGAATGCGTTGGATGTTGCTGAGGAGTGCCTCATAAACACAGGTGCAGGGGCAAGGAAGTGAGAGTGCAGGGTGTTATCGGATGACGGCGCCAATGCCATAGTATTTGTAAATACAAAGGACGGTAACTTTAAGGTCAAGCTGAAGCGGCTTGTAAAGCCTGACGGTATACGGCCGGCTACAGAGATAAAAAAGGAGGAGTGAGAGCAAATGTATAAGAGCATTCTAATCCCGCTGGATAATTCGGACTATTCAAATTCAGCAGCAGACCTGGGTCTCAGGATGGCCAAGGGTTTTGGTTCTACCCTTACACTCTCCCATGTATATGCAGCAAGGCTGCATGATGACAGGTTCAGGCAGATGGAGAGCGGCCTTCCACCCAAATATCAGGAAGAGAATGAGCTCCAGAGGCAGAGGGACATCCATGATGACCTTATTACAAAGGGTTTGAAGGTTATCTCTGATTCCTTCCTTGACGCCTTTGATAAGAAATGCGCCGAGGCCGGTATTCCCTGTAAAAGGAGCATCCAGGAGGGGAAAAACTATCTTGAGATCGTTAAGGACGTGCAGAACAACGGTTATGAACTTGTGATGATGGGCGCCCTCGGTCTTGGAGTAGCGGGCACAAGCGCTATCGGTAGTGTCTGTGAAAGGGTCATGAGGCGCATCAACAAGGATATGATGATAGTGAGGGACGGGCGTCTTGATGGCAGGTATATTGTCGCAATTGACGGGAGCCTTAACTCCTTTGCAGGTCTCCTTTCTGCAATTGCGATTTCCAGGATCACCGGCGCGCAAGTGGAGGCGATAGCAGCCTTTGACCCGCATTATCATTATGTTGCCTTCAAGAGCATTGCCGCAGTCCTTTCAGAGGAGGCCGGGAAGATATTCAAGTTCAAAGAGCAGGAAAAGCTCCACGAGGAGATAGTAGACAAAGGACTTGCAAAGATATACCAGGACCACCTCGACAGGGCTGTCGAGATGGCGGCAGGAGAGGGGATTACGATAAAGACGACCCTTTTGACAGGGAAACCTTATGACCAGATATTAAATTATGTAGAGAAAGAGAGACCGGCGTTGCTCGTGATGGGAAGGGTAGGGGTCCATGCCGCCCCAGGCCTTGATATAGGGAGCAATACCGAAAATTGTGTGAGGTCTGCCTCGTGCAATGTCCTCATTGTCAGCGGTAAAGCAACGCCGCCGGCAGCGAAAGAAGAAACCAGGAAAAGTATCCCCTGGACGGCAGAGGCAGAGGAGCTCCTTAACCGGATACCTCCGATGGCAAGGGGAATGGTCAGGAATATGGTGGAGGAGTTTGCTGTGAAGAGGGGGTATGCCGAAGTGACGGCAGACTATATCAGAAAGGCACGGGAGATGATGCACTGATGCAGAAGCCGGCGGTCAGCGGTCAGTGACTGAGGGGACTGTCCATATTTACGGGCCGAAGGCCGTAGAATAGTGACTGTCCCCGGCTTGCAGAGGATGGAACAAGATGACCGATTTTACACCTTTTTTGATATCCTGGAATATAACCAAACGCTGTAATCTGCGGTGCGGGCACTGTTACCTTGATGCCTCGGAGCTTGAGAGCGACAAGGGGGAGTTGTCTACTTCTGAAGCCCTTAAGCTGATTGATGATATAGCGCTCCTTGCCCCAGGTTCCATGCTTATTCTTACAGGGGGTGAACCGCTTGCGAGGGGAGACGTTTTTGACCTTGCCGGTCATGCCACAGACAAAGGGTTGTCCGTAGTTCTTGGGACTAACGGCACCCTCCTTACCGAAGAAATAGTCTTAAAACTGAAAGAAAGAGGCGTAAAAGGCGTTGGTTTAAGCCTCGATTCCTTAGACCCTTCCTCCCATGACAAGTTCAGGGGGCTTCACGGGGCTTGGGAGAGTACGGTAAAAGGGGCGGAACTCCTCAACAAGCAGGGCATTGAGTTCCAGTTTCAGCTCTCTGTTACAAAGGACAACTGCGATGAAGTTGAATCCATTGTTGAATTTGCCTATGAAAAAGGGGCAAGAGCGATGAATGTCTTCTTCCTTGTGTGCACAGGCCGGGGGCAGGATATGACAGATATAACCCCGCAGCAGTATGAGAAGGTGTTGATCCAGCTTTCAGACCTCGACAAGAAGTATGCAGGGAAGATGATGGTGAGGGGAAGGTGCGCCCCGCACTTTCTGCGGGTGGTTCGGCAGAGGGACCCGGAATCCCCGATGATGAAGGGGGCTACAAGCGGTTGTATTGCAGGGACCTATTATTTCAGGATCACTCCGCATGGGGATGTGACCCCATGTCCATATATGCCTACGGTTACCGGAAATGTGAGGAAGCAGACCCTTGCTGAAATATGGGATCTGTCCCCGGTTTTTCAGAAGTTAAGGAACCCGGCATACAATGGAAGGTGCGCTGACTGCGAGTTCAGCGATGTATGCGGAGGTTGCAGGGCAAGGGCGCTTGCAGCAAGCGGAGACATGATGGGTGAAGATCCCTGGTGCGAACACAAACCAGAAGTGGTCAGTGGTCAGAGGCCGGTGGCCGGTAAAAATAAAACCGAAATAGTGTGGACAGATGAGGCGTCGGAAAGGCTTAAAAACGTCCCGGTCTTCCTGCGCAGCATGGTAAAAAAAGGGATTGAGCAGTATGTGAGGACAAAGGGACTGGAGAGGATAACGCCTGATATAATGGAAGAGATGAGAAAACGAGTAAATTCGGGAAATA
>JACQYJ010000030.1 GCA_016208525.1 Deltaproteobacteria bacterium
AGAAAACAACTTCAGGGACGTTGTTTCTGTTTAAGTGGTTTCTTAACAACGGAGCCCTGCATTTAATCTGTCTTGTATGACGAGGGTGATTAAAAGGGTGTCAGGCGGGGCGGAGGCTACAACTCAGGGCAATATCTTCAATACGGGATAGAACCTTTTTTGAAATACCATGTTCCCCTTTAAAATAGGCGATTACGATATTTGTATCAAGCGGGAGCGTCAAGGTCAATTCCCCTTCCATGATAGTTGTGCCTTTCTTTTTCGATCTCTTCAAAAATGGAATCTATAGAAGGGTCACTGGCCCATGTTCCGCAGAGCTTCTTTGCCAGACTTTTCTTGTCCTCTTTGCTTATTTCCGCTTCAATGCTGACCTTGGCCTTCGTACCTTCAGGAATATGGACCCAGTCAGGCAGTTTAATAGAGTGCTGTTCTATTGAACTTCTTAACGTAATTGTCATAAAATAGCCTCCTCTTTATCTTCTTTAAAAAATCTTACCACATCCTATTAAACTTTCAAAGTAGAATCAGGATTATCAGGGTATATCCAGAATTAAAGAACCACACCCTCCTTTATTTTTTAGCCCTCGATAGCTCTTAGGGACATAAGTCGCAATTGGGGTCAGGCTTTGCTAATTTGCTATTGACTCCCAATTATCGTGAGGGAGCTTCAATAGCTGGTCGAGGTGGATAATGCACTGGGTGCGCCTTTGCGAGACCGAGAAGAGGTTGCTGCGAGGGAAGCGAACTGTATATCAAATTTGCAAAGACTGATCATGACCCTGCACACTTTCCTGCACACGAATTTTATCCTTTCATTTGCTACACACGTATTTTTTGCCAAGGCGCCCTTTCTGCATCTGTCATATTCTTTCTGAGTTATCTGGCTATTCCTTTACTCGCTATCTTGTGGATCGAACGCCCTTTTCTCCTTGACATTACAGGGAAATATACAGTATTTTAACCTTCCGATGTTTAAGAAGCTGCTTGTAGCAAACAGGGGTGAGATAGCCACCCGCATAATAAGGGCTTGCAATGAGTTGGGAATCCCCACGGTCGGGATATACTCCGAGGCCGACAGGGAGGCCATGCATGTAAAGAAGGCCAACGAGGCTTATATGGTCGGCCCCGGGCCTGTGGAGGGGTATCTAAATATCCACCGCATAGTAGATCTTGCACGCAAGGTAGGGGCGGACGCCATACACCCTGGGTACGGCTTTCTTGCGGAAAATGCGAGACTCCCGGAACTCTGTGAAAAGAGCGGCATAACCTTCATAGGCCCGGACTCCAATGCAATCTCCCTGATGGGGGACAAGATAGCAGGCAAGGCCAGCGTAAAGAAGGCCGGGGTCCCGGTGCTTCCTGGGAGCGACGGGAGCGTAAACAGCGATGAAGAGGCCGTCTCCATATCCCGCGAGATAGGGTATCCTGTCATGGTCAAGGCAACTGGGGGAGGGGGCGGAAGAGGCCTTCGGATAGCAAGGGACGAGAGAGACCTCCTGAGCGCCTTGTCAACTGCAAAAAGCGAGGCCAAGGGGGCATTTGGCTCTACAGAGGTCTTTATAGAAAAATATGTTGAAAGACCTCATCACATTGAGTTCCAGATACTTGCCGACAAGTTCGGCAACACCATACACCTCGGAGAAAGGGACTGCTCAATCCAGAGGAGGCACCAGAAGCTGATAGAGATAGCGCCATCCCTGATACTGGACGAAAAGCTCAGGGAAAAGATGGGCGCAGCAGCGGTGAGGGCAGCAAAGTCGGTGAATTATACAAATGCAGGGACTGCAGAGTTCCTTGTGGACAGGGAGAGGAACTTCTATTTCATAGAAATGAACACCAGGATACAGGTGGAACATACAGTAACAGAGGCTGTCACAGGGATAGATATTGTAAAGAAGCAGATAGAGATAGCCGCCGGGAAACCTCTCGGGATACAGCAGAAGGATGTCTCTATAAGGGGCTTTGCTATGGAGTGCAGGATAAATGCCGAGGACCCGAAAAGGAACTTTCTTCCCAACTCCGGCAGGATCACAGCCTACTACTCCCCTGGCGGAATCGGCGTAAGGGTGGACGGGGCTGTTTACAAGGACTATGTAATACCAGGTTTCTATGACTCAATGCTGGCCAAGCTGACTGTCACAGGTATGACCTGGGATGAGACGGTTGCAAGGATGCGCCGCTGCCTTAGCGAGTATGTGATACGGGGGATACGGACCACTATCCCCTTCCTGCACAAGATCATGGAGAATGAAAGCTTTGCGAAAGGGGAGTTCGACACATGGTTTATTGATGAAAACCCCCAGCTTCTTGAGTATGACGACTACAGGGAACCTCTTGATACGGTTCTTGCAATATCAACAGCAATCGCAGCTCATGAAGGATTTTAAAACAGGGATGAAGGATGAGGGATAAGGGATGAATAAAAGGCTAAAGGTTCAATTCATCCGTCAACCTTCATCCCTCAGCCTTGATAAATGAGGTTATGATGCCAAAGAAGACCAACAAAAAAAAGGTGATGATAACAGATACCTCCCTTCGGGACGCCCATCAGTCCCTCCTTGCCACAAGGATGAGGACAGAGGACATGCTTCCTGTAGCTGAGAGGCTTGATCGGATAGGATACTGGTCTCTTGAGGTGTGGGGCGGCGCCACATTCGATACATGTCTAAGGTTCCTGAAGGAAGACCCCTGGGAGAGGCTCAGGAGCCTCAAAAAGGTCATAAAAAAAACCAGACTTCAGATGCTTCTGAGAGGGCAGAACCTCCTTGGATACCGCCACTATTCGGATGATGTATTAAAAAAATTCATAGAAAAGTCCGTTGATAACGGGATGGACGTATTCAGGATATTTGATGCGCTCAACGACATCCGCAACATGGAGATGGCGATAAAGACCGTTAAGAAGCATGGCGCTGTTGCAGAAGGGACTGTCTGCTTCACAACCTCACCTGTCCACAGCAATGAGGTATTTGTTGAAATGGCCGCTAAGCTGGCAGACCTTGGATGCGACACTATCTGCATAAAGGATATGGCAGGGCTTCTGACCCCAATGGATGCCTTTGACCTGGTCACCGGTATGAAGGAGAGGGTGAAGCTGCCGATTCACCTGCATACCCATGAGACCAGCGGAATGGGCTCCATGACATACCTTAAGGCGATTGAGGCGGGTTGCGACATCATAGATACAGCAATCTCTCCGCTTGGTTCAGGCACGTCCCAGCCGCCGACAGAGCCGATGGTTGCTGCGCTGGCAGGGGGTATGTTCGATACAGGGCTCGACCTTAAGGCCCTTTCAGAGATAGCGGAATATTTCAGGCAGGTAAAGAAGAAATATAAAAAATTTGAGAGCGAGTATACAGGGATAAACACCGATGTCCTCATCTCCCAGATACCCGGGGGGATGATATCGAACCTCGCATCTCAACTTAAGGAACAGGGTGCATTAGACAGGATGAAGGATGTCCTCGATGAGGTGCCGAGGGTAAGGAAGGACTTTGGATACCCTCCCCTTGTTACACCAACATCCCAGATTGTAGGCACCCAGGCCACCTTGAACATCCTTACAGGCGAGAGATACAAGGTGATAACCAGTGAGACCAGGAACTACCTCAAGGGTCTTTATGGTAAACCTGCCGCCCCTATTGATGAGGTTGTAAGGAAGAAGGCAATAGGGGAAGAGGAGTTCATCACATGCAGACCGGCAGACCTCCTGGAACCTGAACTCGAAAAGCTGACGCGGGAATTGGGCGGAAAAGGGAAGGGGATTGAAGACGTCCTTTCGTACGCCCTTTTTCCGAGCATTTCCCTTGAGTTTTTTGAAGAGAGGGAGTCGGGCAAACTCAAGCCGGAGCCGCTTGGAGTTGAGGTTGAAGAGAAGGCGGAAGGCCCAAGGCAGGCCCAGCGCCTGGCGCCCAGTGAATTCAAGATAACGGTCCACGGCGAGACCTACCATATAAAGGTGGCAGGTACTGGACACAAGTCCGAAGGGATCAGGCCCTTCTTTTTAAAAGTGGATGGCAAGCTGGAAGAGGTCATGATAGAATCCCTTGTGGAGGTCGTGCCAAGCCATGCAGGGGCAATAGAGGCAAAGACCAGCGTCCATTCGTCAAGGCCCAAGGCAAGGAAGAAGGGTGATGTGACAACGGCTATGCCTGGAAGGGTGGTCAAGGTCAAGGTTTCAGAGAGTGACAGGGTAAGCGCAGGAGACACTGTGCTTATTGTTGAGGCTATGAAGATGGAAAACGAGGTGCATACCCCTATTGACGGTTTAGTTAAGAACATATACGTCAAAGAGGGCGACAGCGTTAACCCTGACGAGACGCTTATTGAAATCGAGTGATCAGTGGCCAGTGGCCGTTGGTCAGCAGATGGAGGTGACCTATGGTCAGAAACCCCGCAGTTGCCGGTCAGTTCTATCCGGCAAATCCATCCATACTTGAAAAAGAGGTCAGTTCTTACACACAAGAGGTCAAGAGGGAGGATGCCCTTGGCGTCCTCTCTCCGCACGCAGGATACATATACTCTGGAAAGGTTGCCGGGAGCGTATATTCCAGGATTAACATACCAAAGGATGTAATCATTATAGGACCCAACCACACCGGCCTTGGTGAGCCAGAGGCGGTTATGTGTTCCGGCACATGGCAGATGCCGAACGGGAATATAGAGATTAATTCCGATCTTGCCGCGTCAATAGTAGAGCATTCTAAATACCTTAAAGATGACCATCTTGCTCACTTTAACGAACACTCCCTTGAGGTTCAGATACCTTTTCTCCAGCACTTCAGGAAGGACTTAAGAATCGTTCCGCTAACAATGATGAGCATGGATTACAATGTCTGCCTCGATATCGGTCATGCCGTTGCCAGGGCAGTGAAGGGATTTAAAGAGCCAGTCCTGATAGTTGCATCATCTGATATGACCCACTATGAATCGGATAAATCAGCAAGGGAAAAGGATAAAAAGGCGATTGCCAGGGCGCTGGCCTTAGACCCGGAGGGACTGCTGAAGACTGTGAGAGACCACAGGATAACGATGTGCGGCGTGATCCCTGCAACCATCATGCTCATAGCCTGCAAGGAACTTGGGGCTAAGAAAGCCGAACTTGTTGATTATGCGACATCCGCTGAAACGAGCGGGGATTACGAGCATGTTGTGGGATATGCAGGGATGATTGTGAAATAAACACTTTAATATCTCCCCTCCTCTGGCGGGAGGGGATTGAGGGGAGGGGGAAGTCTGGAAATTTCACCCTCACCCTGACCCTCTACCCATCCGGGCATAAATCCCGTCAAGGGAGAGGGGGAAAAACTCGGAGGTTCTATGAGAAAGGCAAAGATTGAGAGGAAGACCCTGGAGACAGGTGTTGAGCTTGAACTTGTAGTTGACGGTTCAGGGGAGCATGACATATCTTCGGGGATACCGTTCTTTGACCACATGCTCACCCATATTGCAAGACACGGCTTCTTTGACCTCAAGGTTTCCGCCACAGGCGACACGGAGGTAGACTTCCACCACAGTGTGGAGGATATAGGGATCTGCCTTGGCCAGGCATTTAAGATTGCCCTGGATGGGTATAAAGGGATTGTCAGATACGGGAACGCCCTTGTACCGATGGATGAGGCCCTGGTATCAGTTGCAATTGACATGGGAGGGAGATCGCATCTTGTGTTCAATGCTGAGATGAAGAGGGAAAAGGTCGGGGAGTTTGATACTGAACTGGTGGAGGAGTTCCTGAAGGCCTTCTCCAACCATCTTGGATGCAACCTCCACGTCAATGTCATGTACGGCAGCAATACCCACCATATCATAGAGGCCATTTTCAAGGCCCTTGCCAGGGCATTAGATGCCGCAACAACCATTGATAAGAGGGTAAAAGGGGTACTTTCAACGAAAGGACAACTTTGATTCGTAAGCCGTAAGTTGTAAGCAGTGAGCTGTCAGAGCTTGCTGTCCACGGTTCACGGTTCACAGCTCACGGATTTTAAAATGATAGCCATTATAGATTACGGGATGGGGAATCTGAGGAGCGTCCAGAAAGGTTTTGAGAAGGTCGGGCACAACGCCGTTGTCACCTCGGACCAAACAACCATAATGGACGCATCTCACGTTGTTCTTCCGGGGGTAGGCGCATTTCCAGACTGCATGAGGAACCTGGAGGAAAAGGGGTTGCTGGATATTGTCCCGTTGCTGTCAAGAAAAGGTCGCCGGCCCTGGAAGGTATAGACGAAGGCTCCTACTTCTATTTCGTCCACTCGTATTATGTCGTGCCTGAAGATGAAAAGGTAGTAGCTACTACAACCGCTTACGGGATTGAATTCGCATCGAGCATCTGGAAGGACAACCTGTTTGCGACCCAGTTTCACCCGGAGAAGAGCCAGGAGAAGGGGCTTCGGATACTTAAAAATTTCGGAGACACTAAAGGTTAGGGATGGAGGAGGGTTATGTTAGTCATACCTGCAATAGACATCAAAGGCGGCAAGTGTGTCAGACTCGTCCAGGGTAAGATGGCCCAGGAGACTGTATACTCAACCAACCCGGTTGAGGTGGCTAAGAAGTGGCAGAGTATGGGGGCGGAAAGTCTACACCTTGTGGATCTTGACGGGGCTGTTGCAGGAGAGCCTAAAAATACCCATACTATCGAGGCCATAGCAGGCGCCGTCTCCATCCCCTTTCAGGTAGGAGGCGGGATAAGGGATATAGAGGCCATCAACCTTTATCTTGCCATGGGAGCATCAAGGATCATCCTTGGCACCGCTGCCCTTGAAAGAACCTGGTTTGTCAGGGATGTATGTGAACAGCGTCACGGACAGATATTGGTCGGAATAGACGCCCGCGACGGGAAGGTTGCCATAAAGGGGTGGGAGGAGCTGACAAATAAGGCTGCGATAGAATTAGCCAAAGAGCTTGAGGGTGCAGGTGTTGCAGGGATAATATACACCGATATAAGCAGGGACGGGATGCTAAAAGGGCCAAATATAGAAGGGATAAAGGCCCTGGCCCAGTCCGTGAAGATCCCAATAATCGCATCAGGTGGGGTCTCTAATATCGACGACATAAAAAAGCTAAAAGAGCTTGAGCTGGTGGGAGTCGCCGGGGTTATAACCGGGAAGGCGATTTACACCGGAAGCCTTGATCTAAGGGAAGCGATAAGGGTTGCAAAGTAAAGAAAACATGAACGGAGAATTGCTCGATATCAAGCAGACCAAATTGCAAGAGCTGAAAGGGCTTTTCCCCGATCTTTTTGTAGAGAACCAGTTAGATTGGGAAAAGCTGAAGGCCGCCTTTGGCGAGGACATCAATTTTGCCAATGAGCGGTATGTATTGAATTGGGCAGGCAAGAGCGACTCCTTTAAGGTGTTGCAGCAGC
The DNA here is from genome assembly GCA_016208525.1 of Deltaproteobacteria bacterium. GTDB lineage: Bacteria > Desulfobacterota > JAENJC01 > JAENJC01 > JAENJC01 > JAENJC01. The sequence goes on from JACQYJ010000030.1 coordinate 7,367, forward strand.
CCGCCACCGCCACGCTTTTCAGATAATATTGCTACATATCCACAACAACGGCAAGATTCAAGCTTGACACCTATACCTCTACCAAGGCTTTTTGTTACCCTGAGTGAAACGAAGGGTCTCAGATTCTTTGCTTTGCTCAGAATGACATAGGTTTTCTCTGTGACCTGTGGCTAATAATTATTCTTCCAGTTCTTCTGTTTCTATTTTTTCTTTCTCAGCCAGATTAAACATATTCCTTGCCGCCTCCAGGTACATGTCCCTGTAATGGTCCTTTGCATGGGTCTTTAGCGCTACTATTGGATTGTGGATAAGTTTGTTTACGATAGCTGATGTGAGTGACTCCAGCACCTTTATCTGTTCAGGAGAGAGCCCGTTCAGGTGTGAAAGGGCTTTTTCCAGCTCTTTCCTGCGGATCTCCTCACCCCTCTCCCTTATTCCCACAATCGTTGGGGTCAGGTCCAGGGTCTTCAGCCAGTGGATGAAGACCATTAACTCTTCAGCTATGATCCCCTCTGCCTTTTCAGCCTCTTTAGACCTTCCCTTTACGTTGGCCTCTATTACACCCTGCATATCATCTATGTCATAGAGGTAGACGTTGTCAATGTCATTTACCTTTGGGTCTATGTCCCTGGGAACTGCAATGTCTATGAAGAACATCGGCTTCTGCTTCCTTGCCCTGAGGGCCTCTGTAACATCTTCAGGCTTTATTATGTAGTGAGTTGCGCCAGTAGAAGAGAGGAGTATATCTACTTTATGAAGGGTATGTTGAAACTCATTAAAATTAACAGGCGTTCCCTTAAACTCCTCAGCCAGCTTTTCTGCCCTCTCAAAGGTCCTGTTTGTCACATATATATCCTTGATCCCGCTGTTCATGAAGTGCTTGGCGGCCAGCTCGCACATCTCTCCTGCGCCGACCAGCATGACAACCTTCCCTTCAAGCGACCCGAATATCTTCTTCGCGAGTTCAACAGCTGCATAACTAATCGAAACGGCGGAGCTTGCGATCTTCGTCTCGGTCCTTACCCTTTTTGCAGTAGAAAATGCCCTGTGGAGGAGCTTGTTCAGGATGACCCCGGCAGCCTTATACTTGCAGGAGGTCTGGTATGCGTCCTTGATCTGGCCAAGTATCTGAGGTTCCCCCACAACCATGGAGTCAAGAGAAGATGCAACCCTGAAGAGGTGTTTCAATGCCTCTTCTGCGGAGCATACAAAAAGGTGTTCTTCAAATCTTTCCAGTGGGAGATTATGAAATGCCGAAAGGAACCCCTTAACCTCCCTGATCCCGCTATCAATGTCGTTAACGCAGGAATACACCTCCACCCTGTTGCAGGTAGAAAGGATCATTCCCTCTGTTACACCCGGCGCCTTGAGGAGCCTCTTGTGAGCTTCTTCCAGCAGCTGGGGCTGAAAAGACAGTTTTTCCCTTATCTCAACAGGCGCTGTCTTATGATTTAGGCCGACTACAATGATATTCATAAATATGCCTGTAGGGGCAACCCTTGTGGTTGCCCTTCTTTGGGCGGGTACAAGACCCGCCCCTACAACACCTATTTGAAGGCATGTCCTCCCCAGATTATATTTATGACAAAGTAGGTTGCGATCATTATTGAAAAGCCTGTTATGGCAAGGACAGCAGCCCTTCTTCCCCTCCACCCGACTGACAGGCGCCCGGCAAGAAGAGTGGCGTAAAGAAGCCATGTTATGATAGAAAAAATGGCCCTCGGGCTCCAATTCCAGAAGGTCTTCCAGACTGCATTCGACCAGATAAAACCTGTTATTATTCCGAAGGTCATCAGCGGAAAGCCGATAAAGAGACACATTTCATTTATCTCATCAAGGACTTCAAGTGACGGAAGCCTTTTGTATATACCGCCCAGGTGGTGCCCTTTTACCTGCCTCTCCTGGATCAGATACATGATACCGGCGGCGCACGCCAGCGAGAATATGGCATTCCCAAGAAAGGCAAACCCTACATGCAGGGGAAACCAGATACTCCTCAGGTATGAAGGGACATGGAGTTCACCTTCAGGGATAATAACCGTCAGGAGCAAAAGGATAAACGCTATCGGAGATACGATGGAACCAAGGACATAAACCTTGTATCTCCATTCAACCAGAAGGTAGATGCCCACAATTGCCCAGGCAAGGAAGGAAAGGGTCTCAATGCCTATAAACGGCGGATGTCCCAGTTCAGGATACCGTAAAGTAATTACCGCTGCATGGAGGATGAAAGAAACAATGAGAATAGATGTTGAGATCAGGGAGATCGGCTTTTTAAGGGTAATCAGATAAGAGATATACCCCGCTGTTGCCGCAAGATAAAGGAAAAGTGTGATATAGAAAAGCATCTGTATTAAGCCTTTTTTATCTCCAGGGAGGAGATTGAAAAATCCTCACCCAAAAGGGATATTATTGTTCTGTCAACATCTTTCCACCTGCCGGCCTTTATCATCTCCGGTATGGAGGAAGAGGCCAACTTATTGAAAAACTTTCTGTTTTTAACACTCTCAGCCTCTTTTGTCAATAGCTTTCGCCTGATTGCGGCCATGATCTCAAGGAACAGCGCATATTCCTCCCCGTATATCTCTTCCATCTCCAGCCGAAGTCTCTTCGCAAAGGCCGGGGATGTGCCTCCTGTGGAAATGGCTATTGAAAGGAGCCCCCTCTCAACAACTGACGGGACTATAAAGTCGCACATCTCCGGCTTGTCCACGACATTCAGCAACACCCCGCCCTTTAGCGCCTCTTCTGAAATCTTATAATTTATATCTTCATTATCCGTGGCTGCATAGGCCATAAAGGCGCCCTTCAGATCCCCTTCCTTATAGGGACGTTCTTTTATTTCTATCCTCCCATCCCTTGAAATTCCTTTTAAGATATCTGTAACTTCAGGACTTACCAGTGTCACCTTTGCCCCGGCGTTAAGAAGAGACAATACCTTCCTCTCGGCAACATCGCCTCCTCCTATGACAACACAGGGTTTATCCCTTATATCCAGATAGATCGGGTAGTATCTCATCTTGGCTCATCTCTTCGGGGTCAGACATTGCTAATTTGATATTTAACCTAAACTGCAAACCACAGAGCGGTATGGCTGCATAACTTTAAACCGCGTGTACGCGGGGAGATTATCATCGGTGCCATTTAAGGCGACATAGTCGACCTTCACACAGAGCCTTTATAACTCCCCGTTTGCACCTTAGCCCCAATTAAGCAAGGTTTGGG
>JACQYJ010000031.1 GCA_016208525.1 Deltaproteobacteria bacterium
CCTTTTACCTTTCACCTTTTACCTTTGACCTTTTACCTTTGACCTTTGACCTTTGACCTTTGACCTTTGACCTTTGACCTTTCACCTTTTTGTCTCCCATTACACAGGCTTTTCCTGCTCTATCTTCTTGTTGTCGGTCTTCTCTTCGTCTCCACCATCTGAAGCCTTTTTAAAGCTCCTGATGGCCTTGCCAAGGCCGGAGCCAAGTTCTGGCAGCTTTCCCGGGCCAAAGAATATCAGGGCCACAACAAGTATAATCACCAATTCCGGCATTCCAAGTCCAAACATAAGCTACCTCCTTCTGATTACTTGTAGGGGCAAGGCGCTGCCTTGCCCTGGGCGGGTCGCCGACCCGCCCCTACAATTTATTTAATGTAACTACTCAGGTTGTTTAGACTGTAGTCTATTAGGACTGCGCAAAGAAGGAATCTCTGAGCCTTGTGTGAATCAGCATGTTTTTCCCTCCCTATCCACCTAAATACCTACAGACTATCCACCTGAGTAGTTACTATTTAATACACCGTCTTATAATCAAAATGGTGTGTCGCGGTAATATAACGCACAGTTCTGGTCTTTGAACGCATTACCACTGAATGGGTCTCTGCGCCTCCGCCGAAGAACCTCACCCCGTTTAGATAATCGCCGTCAGTCACGCCTGTGGCTGCAAACATGACGTCTCCGGCAGCCATATCTTCAATGCCATACACCCTGTTTATGTCAGGGATCCCCATCTTTTTGGCCCTTTCTATCTCTTCATTGTTCCTCGGTCTCAATATTCCCTGCATGTCGCCGCCGACACACCTCATGGCAGCAGCAGCAATCACTCCCTCCGGCGCCCCTCCTATGCCCATGAGGACGTCAACCCCGCTCCCTTCTTTGGCAGTCGCAATGGCAGCCGACACATCCCCAGCAGGAATGAGTTTGTTCCTTGCTCCGGCAGCCCTGACCTCATCTATCAGTTTCTTGTGCCTGGGCCTGTTGAGGATCACCACAGTCAAGTCTTCCACATAGACCCTGAGCGCCTTTGCTATGTTATTCAGATTTTCCGTAGGGCTCTTTGTAATGTCTATAGCTCCCCTGGCCCTTGGCCCCACTGCTATCTTTTCCATATAGGTATCAGGGGCATGGAGGAAGTTCCCTTTGCTCGCTATGGCAATAACGGAGAGGGCATTAGGTCCCCCGGTAGCAGTCAGGGTAGTGCCCTCCAGGGGATCAAGTGCGATGTCTATCTCAGCCCCGTTAGCACAGGCATTCCCTACCTTTTCTCCGATATAGAGCATAGGGGCCTCGTCTCTCTCCCCCTCTCCAATAACCACTGTGCCGCACATATTCATGGAATTGAAGGCGGTCCTCATCGCATCAACGGCAGCCTGGTCAGCTGCCTTTTCGTCCCCTCTCCCCATCAGTCTGGCGCTTGCCAGAGCAGCCGCCTCAGTAACCCTGACGACCTCAAGGGCCAGATTTCTATCCATATTCGAACCTCCTTTATTAATGATAAGGATGAGGGATGATTTAAAGAAAAGGATGAAGGATGAAATATGAAGGATGAATAAAAAACCTAATTCATCCCTCAACCCTCAGCCTTCAGCCTTGATTTAAAATTCATCCTTCATCCTTCCGGCTTCATCCTTTATTTACCATCATCTCCATCAGCTTAAAGCCGTCCTTAACAAACAGGCCGGTCCCTTTTGCCGAGTCCTCGTCGTAAACCTTAACTCCTGAGTCCCCGGTGTGCCTGGAGTCGTAAAGCGCAAACGGGACAGGGTCGGAGGTATGCGTCTTTAAGGAGATCGGCGTAGCGTGGTCAGGCAGGACCAATATCTTGAAGTCGCCAAGTTTTGCGGCATTCTTCAAGATCGCGCCCACCACAAGTTCGTCAAACTCCTCTATAGCCTTTATCTTCTCATTGAGCATCCCGTTATGCGCAGCCTCATCAGGGGCCTCCACATGGACATACACAAAATCCTTCACAGTTAGAGACCTTAGGGCAAATTCCGCCTTTCCCTTATAGTTAGTGTCAATCCAGCCTGTTGCCCCGGGAACATTTATTATATCAAGACCGGCATATATCCCTATTCCCTTCATGAGGTCAACAGCGGATATGACAGAACCTTCAAGGCCGAACTTTTCCCTGTAGGTCGGGATGGATGGCGCCTTCCCCTGCCCCCACAGCCATATTGAGGTTGCAGCAGGGTTTATCAAATTGTTGGCTAAAAGCGTTTGAGAATCGGTCATAAGCTTAATAATCTTTTCCTGGCCGTTACCGGCAGGAAGGAATGGAGATATTGCCTTACCCGTTATATCGTGAGGAGGGGTGGTCTTAATCCTTTCATTTCCACCCTCCCAGACCAACAGGTGCCTGTAGCTTACACCAGGATAGAACCTGAATTCATCAGAACCGAGTTCAGCGCCAAGGTGCTGAATAATCCCGGTTGCCTGCTCTGTCTTTATGTGCCCGGCGGAAAAGTCTTTCATAAAGAGGCCGTCCGGGCCGGTTTCAAGAGTTACAAGGTTGCACCTCATGGCAACATCTTCTTTGCTCAATTCAACGCCGATACTTGCGGCCTCAAGAGGGGCCCGCCCTGTATAGCACTCTA
>JACQYJ010000227.1 GCA_016208525.1 Deltaproteobacteria bacterium
CCTGATTGTGAAGGGTTGCCCGGCTTACGGTAACTCCTCCAATATTAACCGGTTCCATTATTGCAACAGGTGTCAAAGCCCCGGTCCTGCCCACTCCCACCTCGATATTAACAACTCGGGTAGTCTCCTGCCTCGGTGGAAATTTATATGCCATCGCCCACCTTGGAGATCTGGAAATCTCTCCCAGTTCCTCCTGAAGCCTCAGGGAGTTGACCTTGAGCACAACACCGTCAATCTCATAGTCAAGGGCCTCTCTCTTCTCCTCAATCCCCATGTGATATCTCACCGCCTCATCGATATTTCTACATTTTCTTATCAGCGGATTGACCTTGAAACAAAAGGTTTTTAATGTCTCCAGCGTCTCCCAATGGGTCGGGAGCTTGGCCCCCTCAACTATGCCAACGCCGTAGCAAAAGATATCCAGGGGCCTTGAAGCCGTTATCTTTGAGTCCAGTTGCCTTATGGAGCCAGCCGAGGCATTTCTCGGATTGGCAAACAGCGGCTCCCCTGCCTCCTCCCGCCTCTTGTTCAGTTTGTTGAAGTCTCTTAGTCTCATGTAGACCTCTCCCCTGACCTCAAGCCTCTCCGGAATAGTGCCTGACTTTGGTTTGAGCAGTCTCAGGGGAATTGACTTAACAGTCCTCAGATTCCTAGTCACATCCTCGCCGGTTTCCCCATCCCCTCTGGTGGAGCCTGCTGTAAAGAGACCTTTTTCGTAGACCAGCTCTATGGCAAGGCCGTCTATCTTGGGCTCAGCAACGTACTCTATGTCGTCGGCAGTATGAAGGAATCGTTTGACCTTCGCATCGAAATCAATGGCCTCTCCTTCAGTAAATGCATTCTGGAGGGAGATCATGGGGATGGTATGCTTGAGGGTTCCGAACTCTTCTAATGGGAGGGCGCCAACCCGCTGGGTGGGAGAATCAGATGCTATAAGTTCTGGGAAATCTTTTTCAAGCCCCTCCAGCTCCCGCATGAGTCTGTCATACTCAGCGTCGCTTACCTCGGGCGAGTCAAGGATGTAGTAGAGGTAGTTGTGGCGGTTTATCTCTTCACGGAGGAATTCTATGCGCTTGATGGCATCGGATTTGGTCATCTTATTGTCTTTTCGGCAAGTCTCCAAGACTTAAAGACTTCTCTCCTATCTCTTTTCCATGCTTTTTAAAACATTATTTTTTATCTTCTCCAACGCTAATATTCTATTATGCAAGCCACCAATCTCATAATTTATATTTGCCAGCAATTCAATTTCTTTATCTGTGGCCATACTTGTTATCTTCCTACCTCCAGCAGCCGCTGGACCATTTTCTCTTATCTCTTTAATCTCCTTTTCACTCATTACCTTATATCCCATACCATCGTCACCGAAAAACATAGTTCCCTCCTTAACCTGCTATCTTCTTCTCAACATCAAGGTATATGCCGTCAATCTCTTTCTGCGCCTCTATGGTCTTCTTAATTGCCGTTACCATCCTGCAATAATGCTTGTTCTCTTCGAGTCCTATAGGCCACCCTTTCCTATTTTTCAGCCATTTGTCGCAGACCTGGTAACCGCCGATCCGGTATTCCCATACTTCCGGCGGGACTCCCTCGAAATAGACCGCCGCATTGATATAAACACGCCGCTCATCCGCATCATAGCGCGGCTTTTCCACTATGTCCTTACCTTTACCCTCAAATTTTGCAATGGGGTCATCAAGATCGGGTGATTTCATTAGGTGAAGGTCAGCCAGCCTTTTGCCAAGGGCTGCCATAGAACTGAACAGCGCATAATCCTTTGTGAAGGGGATTCTCGGAAAGTCTATCTTCAGGAATTCGGCATATTTTGTGCGGTATGTTTCGGAGTAAAGGACTGCGTAGATATAGTAAAAGACCTGCTCAGGCGTTGGCCTCTTCCCGTAAGCCTTTTCAAGCCTTTCAAGGATTGCCGGAGAGAGGTTCGGCCTCTTAACCGCATATTCTGCTCGAGGCTCGAATAGCATCATTAAGGTGCTTGCAGAGCGGCTTTTCTTGGGCTTTTCCTGCGCGGTATAAATGTAAAGAGGAAAGAGATAAGCAATGCCTTTGTTGCTTAAAGTTATTCTGCTTTCGATGATAGCGTCAGTAGCATAGGCATGATCGAAGATTCCCTCGGCGACCTGTCTTACCGTGATCAGTCCCAAATTCCCGAGCATCATCTGCTGCATTACTTCCGGCCTGGGCATGCAGTGGAATCCGCGCGACTTGCCGGTATAGTACGTATATCGGATGTCAAAGGGACGGTAGAGAATAGGGACTATTTTATCTCTATCAAGTCCGCTGTTTTTCAAATCCTCCTGGGCCAATTCCACCTTCCAGTCCCTTGCATCAGGCCCCAGGTGATAAGCCCTGCGGGCCGACTCCGCATCGAGCCTTGAGAAATTGAGCACTGTGTTCCAGACATCTTTCTTGTTCCAATGTATTGCAAGTGCGTCACGTGCCGTAACAATCCCTACGCTGTTGACCGGGAATATGTCGGTCACCTTCCAGAACTTTTCATACTCCTTTGCAAGGGATTCGTCCCTTGGAACAAAGAGGTAAAAGTTCGCCTTTGGGGTGATCTCTTTCCATTTTGTGCTTCTAATATCTTCTTTAAGAAGGGCGTCATACTTCTTTTCACGAAGGCCCCAGAGGTCGGCATGGTAAATGATAGATGCAGGTTTTGCAGGGGCAGGTTTTAAACCTGCCCCTACACGTTTCTTCACGAAAATCGCTATTGCCACCCCTTGCTGGATGTCAAAGACATTCTCGTCCTTGCTTCCGTCGGGACATTTCTCTTTTTTCAGGGAATTTCCGTGGAGATCGAGGATGTATATCTCGTTAAAACTGTTCATGAGGGAGCGGCGCATTCCGCGGAATGTGGGGTTGTCAAGATAGCTATGGTTTGTAATGAAGCCAAGGATGCCTTCTCCTGCCCGGTCTATCTTCCACTGGGCGAATCTGATGAACTTCACGTAATCATCCTGGAGCCATTTAGGGTTCTTCTCGCCCAAGGGCTTCCCGTCTACCTGATAATAGGCCTTTACCTCGTCATAGACATTGGTCGAATGCCCTGAATAAGGAGGATTGCCGATGATTGCAAGGATAGGCTGCTCCTTCTTTACCCTTCCTGCAAGGTGGGATTCCTCAGAAAGGGATGCCATGCCTGGAAGCTCAGTCTGCTCAAGCTCTTCCATCTCAAGGGTATTGGTTAGGTACAGCTTGCAGCGCTCGTCCTCAGTCAGCCGATAGCCGAGCTCTTCAAGGAGGAACGACATCTTGATGTGCCCGATAGCGTAAGGGGCCATCATCAGCTCAAAGGCATAGAAGTTCTTCAAGATGTGGTCCCTGATGAACCCCTCCTTTCCCTTTTTGCCATATTTGTCGGCAAACTCGTTCACAGCAAGACTTGCCGCCTCAGCCAGGAATGTAAGTGTCCCTGCAGCGGGATCAAGGACCGTCACAGTCTCGGTTGCAAGGCCGTCTTTCCTCTCGAATTCCTCTTTCAGTATCTTATTCACAGAGCGGACAATGTAGGAAACCACCGGCTCAGGCGTGTAGTAAACGCCCCGTCTTTCCCTGGCCTTTGGGTCGTATTCGGCCAGGAAGGTTTCGTAGAAGTGTATTATGGGGTCTTTACCCTTTCCTTCGTGGAAATAGCGGTGGAGGAGCTTTTTGACATCGGTTACCGCAAGGACCTCCGATATGTCGTCTATGATCCACTCCATCTGCTTAGGCAGATCGCCGAGAGATA
>JACQYJ010000032.1 GCA_016208525.1 Deltaproteobacteria bacterium
TACACAGTAATCAAAACGGCCCACAGGTTTTGTTCATTATATGCCCATACGCTATGGACAGGCTCCTCGCCAAATGTCTGCCCGTATATAAGGCAGCTTGGGTAAGGTTTATCAGTTGGATAATCCTCTATGATCTCACCGGGAAGTAAAGGGGACGGTTCTCTTTATTTGTATGACCGGAAAATCATCTTTGAGTTTGCAGATCAGCCAAGTAGGGTGGGCAATGCCCACATCACTGGATTCTGGATAAATCAGGCAAACCAGCCACCGATTCAATCTGTCGGAGGTTGTCCTCACTCATAAGTCTTAGGTGTAAGGGCTGGAAGGCTATGCCGCTATGTCCAACGAGGGGAAGAGGTTACCCTCGCAACTCATTCCCTGCCTGATAAGTAACCCCTAAAGGCCGTAGATTGCTCGTATCCTGACGTGCCAGTTGATTTCTGATGTGCTCAAACCGTCTTACCGTACCCTCAGAGTAAAGCCTTTCCCCGCAGTGGAGACAAACCTCGGCCCGCACAGTTAAGATCGCGGTATTAACGCCGCCACGAACAATTTTTTCCACCTCTTTTTCTACCAACTCACCGCCACAGACCGGACACTTATCAAAAGGCATCATTGTTTTCTCCTCCGTTCCCGCCAGTTTATCCATCTATCAGGATCAGGCCTATACACAGTAATCAAAACGGCCCACAGGTTTTGTTCATTATATGCCCATACGCTATGGACAGGCTCCTCGCCAAATGTCTGCCCGTATATAAGGCAGCTTGGGTAAGGTTTATCAGTTGGATAATCCTCTATGATCTCACCGGCATCCGCCTCTTCATCTGCATGATCTGTAATGCGAACTTTATTTGCCTGAACAGCATTTATTATATCAGCTATATTCATCATTAACCTGTGTTATTACTCCGGCAATTAAATATCTGATAACGTTCAGGACATCGTTCACAGAAATAATGGTCACGACATCGTTCAGTAAATACCTTGAAAGCAAGTAATATCAAGATGCCGTGACCAAAAGAATGTTGTCTATCTCAGTTGGTAATTATATTCTTCAAGCTGGACTTGATCCAGAAAGAGTTTTAGTTTTTGATCTTTGACATCGACAGTAGCCACAACATATTCGTATTGGGTTTCCGGTGGGACATCGAACATTTCTCCAAAGATGTTCAGTCGTCGGTCGCTACGAATGAAGCGTACAAAGTGATAACAGCCTTCTACCGGCTTACACAAGGGATGCCTTGGAACATCGTCCGTGGTGGGGAATACCAGTTTCTTATCCACAGATGCCAACGCTTTGAATGGGGTTTTCCCCTTGATCTTACTATAGCGATATGTGCTGTTATGCCTGTGCTCAAATGCCAGAGACTCTTGACGAAGCGCAGTCATTGACGCCATTGTGACCTTGGCAAGGAACTTCTGACGATAATGGTCATTGAACTTCTCGACCACTCCGTTCCACCAAGGTTCTGAAGGCGGAATGAACCAGAGGTCTACTCCATAGAGCAGACAGAGCCGAATAAGCGGCCCCATGCCTCGTGGATAAGCAGGGCTTCCGAAAAAGGCCAGTTCGTTATCCACCTGAAGGTTATCGGGAATGCCCATGCGCTGCCAGACTGCAAAAACAGCGTTTATAATGCTTTGTGCGGCCTTGGAAGGCATCGGCTCAATCCCGCATCGGTTGATTGCAACGTCAATGGCATTCAGGCTGTAAAACCTGGTCGGGCCTGTAAGATAGCAGGGGCCGACGAGATCAAGCTGATGGGTCTGATTGGGCGTTAGCGCCGGAAGTTCGGGATATTTCTTGCCCTTTGGTTCGTAACGTCCGGTCCGCCGATGAGTCAAGTCACGACGACGTAAAATGCGACCAATGGTGCTGATGGATGGAATCGGTTGTACCTCCATGTCAGTCATCTCCCATTGGATGGCCTGATTGCCGCAGAAGAGTCCCTTGTTGTACAGACTCAAGCGAACCATCTCTACTATCTCTTCGATCTCTGCAGGAGTGCGGTAGGGGGTGGTAAGCGGACGCTGTGACTGGCCTTCACACCATGTTGGGTCATCAGGGGGATACCGTGACACCCATTTGTACAGCCACCGTGTTGTTTTCCCCAGTGAAGCGCAAATGCTTTGAGGACTTTTACCTGAGAGATACCATTGTACTGCTAAGGCCCGTTGCTTCAGAATCTTGTCTTTCATGAACACCTCCTAAAAAGAATTAGGTGTCCATGATAGAACAGGCTATGGCTACTCGATTGTCAAAGAACGATACTGAACGATGTCCTGAATATAAATTTAGTGAACGATGTCCTGAACGTTATCAAATATCCAAATCGTATCTCCTCCCCCTTGACGGGGGAGGATTAAGGTGGGGGTGAATTATCCTGAGTTTACAACAGTTCCCCCTCCCCTTAATCCCCTCCCTCCAGGGGAGGGGAGTTTATATATTTAGTTGCCGGAGTAATAATCTGCTCAACGAAAAGCCGCAGCAAAAACAGAAAGCTTCAAAGAAAATCCTTTTCACCCCTATCTTCACACCGACTTGTGCTCAATGATGATTTTGTAGCTCAAGACTTGAGCCACCTCTGGCGGAATTTTTCATACGGGGAGAACCCAGTGGCTTCTTTTTCGGCATTCAGAAGGTCATTAGCATCCTCAAGGTCTTCAAGAGATTCAAGCAGATTATTGTAATCCTTGAAGCTTATGACCACTGCCGCTTTACGGCCTTTTTCATCAATGAGATACTTGGGCTTAATTGCTTCCGCAGAGTTTAACATTTAAAGGCCTCTTTTTTACTTAAAAATACAATAGGAGCGAGAGTAAGTCAAGAAGCAAAGACTGCGAAAGATAGTCACAAAAATTATCGTGCCCGTGTAGAAACTTAAGGGGTCAATCTCATGAATATTGTTGTCCATCATAGAGGCAACGAGAAAGAGGTCAAATATAGACTGTGCCTTGGGCTTATGTTCTTCTATAAGCAATGTAAGGGTTCCGAGGGTTTGCACCGTGGGGGCAATGATTTGGATATTTTCCTGGGCCTTATAGAAATTGATAAGCTTGATTGCCTTTCCCGGGGACAAGGGACGCTCAACCCTTCTTTTGTCGGTTATAACGGCGTAAAGCTCGACAAGGTTTTGGATGGCGATGGCGGCCTTTAACTCGCCGTTTACGGCCCTTTCCACAAGCACCTTGCATTTGCTGTGAAACGGAGAATCTTCATTGTTGGCGTAAACAAGGATGTTGGTGTCAATCAAGCTTGCGGTCAAGATATTCTCCATAGAGGGCGCCCCTCTCAAATGCGCCCTTCTCTATGCGACCGAGATGAAAGGTCGGGATTGTCACATGATGTGGTTTCTTCTTTGCCTTTACCGGTATCTCTTTTGTTTTCAGGTACTCAGCAAAGTCAACTACCTCATCGAGTTTATCAGGAGGGAGTTCTTTTAAGATATTTAGTATGCGCTGTTGTGCAGTCTGTGCAAGCATTTTTGCTCTCCTTGGTTATTTTGAATTTAGCAAGAAGGGGACGTTTAGTCAACTTGAAAGTCTAAACAATTCTAAACAATAAGGGGTCGTATGCGTACCTAATCAGAAGGAAGTAAAGGGGACAGTAAAGGGGACGGTTCTCTTTATTTGTATGACCGGAAAATCATCTTTGAGTTTGCAGATCAGCTTTACAGTAACGTAGAATGGATGGAGCCAGGCGGAACCCATCATTGTGAACGGGCTTTAACCGATGGGTTTCACCCATCTATTACTTTATTCTTGATAACCGCCTACAAA
>JACQYJ010000033.1 GCA_016208525.1 Deltaproteobacteria bacterium
TTGACCAGCTCTGCCAGCGGGTCCTGGAGTCTCCTCGCTATAGAGATTGCCCCCCTGACTGTAAGGTCCAGGTCAGGGAACTCCTCCCTTGCTATATCAGAGGCCGAATAGACCGACGCTCCCGCCTCATTGACGACAACGCAGAGTACCCCTTCTATTTTCTGTTCCCTAATCATGTTTCTGACAAAGCTCTCAGTCTCCCTTGACCCTGTCCCATTTCCTATGGCTATGCCGACTGCTTTATGCTTCTTAATAAGTCCGATAATTACCTTAGATGCGCCTGCAATGTCGTTCCTTGGCTCGGTAGGATATATGGTGGTGTTTTCCAGAAGCCTCCCTGTATCGCTGATTACCGCCACCTTGCACCCTGTCCTCATTCCCGGGTCAATCCCTATGACGGAGATTGGGCCTGCCGGCGGCGACAGCAGGAGGTTCTTCATGTTCTCCTCAAAAACCTTTATGGCCTCCTCATCCGCCCTCTTCTTGAGAGCAAGGCGCACCTCGGTCTGGATTGCAGGGTTCAGGAGCCTTGAATAACTGTCCTTTACAGCTTTTTCAAGATGCGGCGCAAATTCAGATTTGCTGTCCAGTACGACCTGCCCTTGAAGATATCCAAGGGCCTTATCCTCGCCCATCTCGATTGAGAAGCTCAGAACCTCCTCCTCTGCGCCACGCCTGATCGCCAGCATCCTGTGGGATGGGATGGTTGATACAGGCTCCTTGAATTCATAATACATCTCAAACTTGCTCTTCTCACCGATCTTGCCTTTCAAGACCCTGGATGAGACAACGCCGTCCTTCTGCATCATCTCACGCAGACCCTTTCTGTAATCCGCATTCTCAGAAACCCATTCGGCAATGATATGCAGCGCCCCCAAAATGGCGTCATCGGCAGTTGCCACACCCTTTCCCTCGCTTATAAATTCGGCAGCGAACTCCTCTATGGTCTTATCGCCGGGAACCTGCTCAAAGATAAACCTGGCAAGAGGCTCCAGCCCCTTTTCAACAGCAACAGTAGCCCTGGTCTTCCTCTTGGGTTTGTAAGGGAGATACAGGTCTTCCAACTCGGTCTTCTCGTAACATGCTTCAATCCTTGCCTTAAGCTCATGGGTAAGCTTCCCCTGCTCCTCAATAGATTTGAGTATGACCCCTTTCCGCTCTATCAGTTCCTTGTAATAGACCCGTCTTTCGTCTATGTCCCTTATCTGAACCTCGTCCAGGTTCCCGGTTGCCTCCTTACGGTACCTGGCAATAAAGGGGACAGCGCCCCCTTCCTCCAGCAAAGAAAGGGTCTCTGCCGCCTGGCGTTGTGTGACGCCGATCTCATCTGCTATCTTCTTCAGGATGATTGAATTTTCCAAAATGGACATTGCTCTATCCTCCAGTCGTTGTCTTGGTTTTAACCTTGATTCATTCGTAAAAAGTCTTTTCTGTGGTTCGACAAGCTCACCACGAACGGAATAAAGTCAATGATTTCAACCAGACCACCGTTCGCCCTGAGCTTGTCGAAGGGTGATTTGGGACTTTTTACGAGTGCATCAACCTTTACCCAAAAACTTTAAGTAACCACAGAGACCGCAGAGAAAACCCAGAAGATTAAGCCTCTTACAAAAGTCTTTAACCACAGAGTTCACTGAGAAAAAAACGAGCGACACAGTGGACAAAATTATTAATATTTAAGAAAAAACTCTGTGTTTCTCTGGTTAATCTCTGTGAACTCTGTGGTATTCCTAAAATGCATTAATTTGGGTTCAGGGCATTTCATATTACACAGAAAAAATTTAAAATCAAGGGGCGCCGTTGCTCCTTGATTTTAAACAATCATTCTCCTTGACCTCGTCCCGCCAATTTTATAGAATGCCCTCATGAAAAAATACTTTGTGCTTGACACAAACGTACTTCTGCACGATGTAAACTCGCTCTTTGCCTTTCAGGACAACGACGTTGTAATCCCTATTATTGCCATTGAGGAGCTGGACAGATTCAAGAAGGACCTGAACGAGATAGGGCGCAACGCCAGACAGGTATCCAGGATACTTGACAAGTTCAGGGCAGAGGGGCCGCTTTTCAAAGGGATAGGCCTTGAAAATGGCGGCACTCTCAGGGTATTCATCCAGTCGTCAAAGAGCAACAGCCTCCCTCCTGAACTGATATTCAATAAGGCCGACAACCAGATACTGTCCGTTGCAATGGAGCTGAAGGAAAAGGGGAAACAGCCGGTTTGTCTCGTGACCAAGGACACAAACCTCAGGATCAAGGCCGATGCCCTTGGAATCAGCGCAAGGGATTATGAATCTGACAAGATTGAAATAAGTGAACTGTATGAAGGGTTTCGGACCATCGCAGTCACAAAGGCAGATATAGACAGATACTATGCCAAAGGAAGCCTTGACCCTATGGAAAAAGATTTACACCCTAACGAGGGGGTGCTTCTGGTTGATGAAGGCGACCCTAAACACACCGCCCTGGCCCGGTTCAACAAGAATAAGGGAAGCTTGATCCCTTTGACCCTTCCAAAGGAGGGGGTATGGGGAATCTATCCAAAGAATGCAGAACAGAGATTTGCTATGGACCTCCTGCTTGACGACTCCATAAAGCTCGTCACCCTCGCAGGGAAGGCCGGCACAGGGAAGACCCTGGTTGCCATCGCAGCGGGGCTCAAGAAGACCGCTGATGAAGAGACTTATACAAGACTGCTGGTCTCGCGCCCCATCTTCCCTCTCGGAAAGGACATAGGGTTCCTGCCGGGAGAGCTGGAGGAGAAGCTGTCGCCATGGATGCAGCCCATATTCGACAATCTGGAGCTGATCTTCGGGATGGAAAAGAAGGAAAAGGGGAGACAACGCAACTACAGGGAACTCATGAACCAGGGTATTCTGGAACTCGAACCGCTCACATACATCAGGGGAAGGAGCATACCAAACCAGTATATGATAGTTGACGAGGCGCAGAACCTGACGCCCCATGAGATAAAGACGATTATTACCAGGGCGGGCGACAACACAAAGATAGTCCTGACCGGAGACCCTTACCAGATAGATAACCCATATATAGACTCATCCAGCAACGGACTCTCTTACGTGGTAGAGAGGTTCAAAAATGAGGCCATCGCCGGTCATGTGACCCTCTCCAGGGGTGAACGCTCTGAACTGGCGGAACGTGCTGCAAACCTGCTCTGATATTACTGCTCATTCTTTGCTCCGATTGAAGGATTTAGGTTTCATGTTTCTCAGAAACGCCTCCACTACCTTCGGATCAAACTGTGTCCCCGAACACCTCTTAAGCTCTGAGATAATGACATCCATGTCCCGACCCTTCCTGTATGGCCTGTCGGCGCCCATGGCGTCCACGGTATCCGCAACCCCTATGATCCTTGCAAATAGCGGTATCGCTTCTCCCTTTATCCCTTCGGGATACCCTGTGCCGTCGTAAAACTCATGATGACACTTGATTGAGGGGATTACATTTTTTAACTGCTTTATATGACCCAGTATCTCCGCGCCTTTTACCGGGTGATTTTTGATTACGTTAAGCTCCTCCTCCGTCAGCCTGCCGGGCTTATCAAGTATACTCTCATATGTGCCTATCTTCCCCACATCATGCAGAATTCCCGCCAGTTCCAACTCTTTCAGCTCCTTTTCAGACAGCCCCATCTCCTTCGCAATATCAAGGGCATATTTCGTTACCCTCTCCGAATGCCCGGCAGTCCATCTGGACTTGGCATCTATTGCTGAGGAAAGGGATATTACCACGCCGATGAAAAGCTCCTCAAGGTTCGAGATGAGGCTTGCGTTTGACAGGGCAACGCCTATCTGGGAGCAGAGGTACTCAAGGGTAGACAGATTTTCCTTTGTAAATGCGGCAACCCTCTTTGCGCCAACCGCCAATATCCCTGCCACATCTCCCTTTATCGTTATAGGGACCCTTATGTGGGAAAGAAATCCCTCATCTAAAAACCTCTTTTCTAAAGGCAGAAGCGGCATCATCTCCGGGAGGCTGTTAATATACTTCGTTCTGCCTGTCTCAACTACTATTCTTGCTGATGTATCGGCAAAGGGAATAAAGGCGTCCTTTTGCACCAGCGCCGTCCCGAAACCGGCCTTGTATATAAAACCATGCCGTTCCATGTCCACCAGCAAAACGGTGGCCAGATCACATGCTATCACCTTTGAAATGAGCCTCGTCACGGTCTCAAGTATCTCATCTGCCTTGAGAGTAGAAAGGATAGACCTGTCTATTTCGTGCATCACCTTTATCGTCTCTATCTTGCGGGAAAGCTCCAGCGTCCTGTCAACAGACTCCGTATAAAGCCGGGCCTGCTCAAGGGCTGTAGAGACCTGATGGGATATGCCCAGCATAATCTTTTTATCTCTGTCTGTGAATTCATTTGATTTTTTATAGGCGCCGATAATCAGACCGAGATAATCTGTTTTGCCGATAAGAGGAATTACGGCGAGAGTGGAGATGTCGGGAAGCCATGAGAATAGTTTTGAGTTGGGAGTTGGGAGTTGGGAGTTGGGAGTTGGGAGTTGGGAGTAACTACTTTTATCTTTTACTCCTAACTCCGAACTTATAACTCTCAACTGTTTTATCACCGGCTCCTTCCCCTCCATCGCCTTTCTGACAAACTCCATCTTTTCATATAACGGCTCTGTCCTGAAAACAGGGATCAAATCATTAGAAAGACCGAATGTCTCGCAGGGCTGAAATACCCTTAAATCCACGTCATAGAGATACGACAGGCATATATCGCACCTCATTATCTCATGCCCGCAGTGGACCACCTGCTGCATGAGCCTGTCTATATCCGTTGTATGGGCGGTAGCCTCGGAGATCATCAGGAGATGGGTCGTAACATCCACCTCCTCCTTCAGTCTTTCAGCCGCCCTCTTTGCCTCTGTTATATCTTCAAGGATGTGGATCGAATAGAGATACCCGCCGCTCACATCCTTGATGGGGTAGAACCTTACCTTGAATACCCTGTTTGTAAGAGGGTAGGAAAACTCCTCCTCCTCCTCCCCCTGCAACTCCTCTGCCTTAAGGCACATCTTGAACGGGCCTTCCATCTTCGGGAATACCTCGTAATACGGTCTTCCTATTACATCCTTGAATTCGGCCTCGCCGGAGGCTGTCAGATACGCCCTGTTCACCCTCACAAGCATCATTTCTCTGTCGTGGATGAATAGGGGATCGGATATGGAATCAAATGTCGCCTCCCACTCCTTTTTGGCCGTCTTTATACGGGAGACGGCCTCGTTCAGGTCCTCCAGCATAAAGAGCATTGACCTGCCGCTTTCCTCGGCATTGCGCTCCATTTCCCTTGCCTTCGCAAGCCCGGCCTTGAGTTCTTCTATTATCTTATCCTTGTCATCCATTCTATTCCCCGATATTCCCGTTCTTTGTCATTCCGTTGAGGAGTTTCCTTAATTTTTAGTAACTACTCAGGTCTGTCTCACGCAAAGCCGCAAAGAACGCAAAGAAAATCAGGCAATACTTTTTACAAAAGTCTTCACCACATTGGTGTAGCGGATATCAATATCATGTTCTTGTTTTTCTCTGTAATATCCATGGTTAACTGCTTTTTCTATATTCATCCTTTCTTTGCGTCTTTGCGCCTTTGCGAGAAAAAGCCCTGTTTCTACGATAGATTTAATACCACCTGAATCCTGCAATGACTCTTATATGTGCCGTCAGGACGGCAGGTCGGCTCCGCCCACCGATAATTGGCGGGCACAGCCCGCCCTACCCCTTCCCCATCTCTTTAAGCTTCGCCTTCAGCCTCTCATTCTCATCCCTCAACTCCTTTACCCTGAACTCCCTCTGCACCGTCGCCTTCATGTACCTCTCAAGCTCATCGACATGCTTTGCAAGCTCCTCCTCCGCCTTCTTCCTTTCAGTAATGTCCCTTATGATGGCAGTGGAGTGCCATTCATCCTTTATCCTCATGGCCGACACGGAAAGCTCCACAGGGAATTCGGAGTTGTCCCTCCTGTGCGCCGTAAGCTCCACAGTCTTTCCTACAAGCGGTCCTTCTCCGGTCTTAAAAAACGTCTCCAGCCCCGCGCGCGCCTCTTTTATTTTATTTTCAGGCACCATACGCGGATGGGCCTCTTTCCCCACTACTTCCTCAGCCGTGTATCCGAACATCTCTTCCGCCTTCCTGTTCCAAAGATAGGCAATATCGCCGGGCTTTATGCAGACAATGGCGTCAGGCGCGGTTTCCGTGATGGCGCTTAGACGCTTCTCGT
>JACQYJ010000234.1 GCA_016208525.1 Deltaproteobacteria bacterium
ACAACAATAAACCAGGGCACTGAGAAAAGATTTAAAACAGGGGTTTTCCTTTCGTATTAAATGGTTTCTTCCGTTGCTCTGTGGTTCGATTGCAGGATTCAGGTTTCAGATGTTCGTTTTATCCGTGTCGCTCAGAAGCGCCTACTTTTGGTCATCCGTGGCCAACTGTCGTTTTTTAGGTTCATTATTTCTTTGCGGCAGGCTTCTCCTCTTTCTTTGCTCCTGCAGCCTCTTCCTTCTTTGGCTCTGCCAGGCTTGCGGCAAGCTGAGCGGCGGCCTCTTCAGGTGTTGCGATCTTTTCAGCAACAGGCGCAAGAATAGCCACGACCGTGTCGCCGGCAGGGTCCAGAACCTCAATACCTTCAGGCACCTTTACATCCTTCACATGAAGAGAATCACCGACTGCAAGGCTTGTGACGTCAACTTCGACAAAATCTATCAGGTTCCCCGGAAGACACCTTATATCCAACTCTCTTCTTGCATGCTGCTCGATCCCGCCCTCCTTAACGCCCACTGACTTGCCGATAAAGTGGATCGGTATCCTTGCATTAATCTTTTCATCCATCAGGACTTCACACAGGTCTGCGTGAAGATATTCCCTTTTTAATGGCGCCAGTTGAAGTTCCTTCAGGAGTGCGACCCTGTCCTTTTCCTTTTTCCCTTCAAATTTGAGGGTTATCAAGGTGTTGCGGCCGGATTCAGACGATATAATCTTTTTCAGGTCAGTCGGGTTCAGGCTCAAGGCCATAGGTTCCATCTTGTGCCCATAAAATACAGCAGGAATAAGCCCCTCCTGCCTAAGCCTCCTCGCGACTCCTTTGCCGGTGGCATTTCTTGCTGTTACCGCTAATTCACGCTGTTCCATTTTAGTTCCTCCTTAGTTTATACCTAAAATGCATTTAGCCACAGACTTTCACGGACTATATCTGACTTTTCAATAACTTATAAATAAAAACCTGTTAACCTTTCAGGTGAATTTAAAATATAAGTTGTATCTATCATTGTGCTGCTTTCGCTTAGAAGCGCCTAATGTTGGTGTCCGTGTCAGTCCGTGGCAGATTGCAGGATTTAGGTTATACAAATAGCGAGCTCACTGAATCACCTATATATACCCTTTTTATGGCCTCCGCCAGTAAGGATGCCACAGACAGGACCTTGATCTTATTGCATGCAGCCCCTTCTTTGGTAAGAGGGATGGTGTTTGTGACAACCAGTTCTTCCATTACCGACTGCTCGATCCTTGAGATAGCAGGACCAGAAAGGACTGGATGGGTGCTGATGGCATATATCTTTTTTGCCCCGTTGTCCTTAACCGCCTTCGCCCCCTGAGTCAATGTGCCGGCAGTGTCCACCATATCATCCACGATTATGGCAACCTTTCCACTTACATCTCCGATTATATTCATTACCTCCGCCACATTTGGAGCAGTCCTTCTTTTATCTATGATTGCCAGGGAGCAGTTTAACCTTTTGGCAAATGCCCTCGCCCTTTCCACCCCTCCGGCATCCGGAGAGACAATGACTATGTCATCATTAAAGTTCTTTTTGATATAGTCGAGGATCACAGGGGTTGCATACAGATGGTCCACAGGGATATTAAAAAAACCCTGAATCTGACCTGCATGCAGGTCCATGCAAAGGATCCTGTCCGCGCCGGCCGTTGTAATAAGGTCCGCCACCAGCTCTGCAGTTATCCGCGTCCTTGGAGCAACCCTCCTGTCCTGCCTGGCATAACCGTAATAAGGCAACACCGCCGTAATCCGCTTGGTAGACGCCCTCTTCAGGGCATCCATCATGATAAGGAGTTCCATCAGGTTATCGTTGCCTGGATAGCAGATGGACTGCACAACAAAGACATCCGCCCCTCTTACATTTTCCTCTATCTCAACAAAAATCTCGCCGTCGCTGAACCTCTTAACAGTGGCCTTGCCAGGCAGGATTCCAAGGCTGCCACACATCTCCCCGGCCAAGGCTATATTAGAATTACCTGAAAATAGTTTTAACTTTTCCATTCTCTCCTTCGTACGCTGCTTATGGTTTAATAATCGCTATTTACGGATTTTCTGGCTGGGGCGGGAGGATTCGAACCTCCGAATACAGGTATCAAAAACCTGTGTCTTACCGCTTGACGACGCCCCAAGAAAAGAGGTTAAGAGGTTAAAAAATCAAGAGGTTGAACCTTTTTGCCTTTTCGCCTCTTTACCTAATGCTTTTAAGCCTGCATCCCCTTTGCTATCTCTTTTTCATACTCGGCTATGATCGCCTTCTCTATCATTCCCCTCGTCTCATTGTTTAAGGGGTGAGCTATGTCCTTAAATGTGCCGTCCTTCTTCTTCTTGCTCGGCATTGCCACAAACAGGCTGGTCTCACCGCTTATTATCTTCAAATCCCTGACAACAAAGCAGCTATCAAAGGTAATGGTCGCGTAAGCCTTCAGTTTCTCCTCGTTTACAGGGAATACCTTTACTTCTGTGACTTCCATTGTCTCCTCCTCAGATGGTGTTATCCTAAATCCTGCAATCGAACCACAGAGCACACAGAAGA
>JACQYJ010000070.1 GCA_016208525.1 Deltaproteobacteria bacterium
CACTTGTCCATAGGTATGTCGTACACGCCAACAGCTGTGATTCCGTCAACGATCAGGATCGTATTGTCGTGTCTCTTAACTATCTCCGCAAGCTCTTTCACAGGATGGCAGGCAGTTGTAGATGTCTCGCTTGCCTGGACGAAGACGCCCCTTATCTCAGGGTCAGCCTTGAGGGCATCGGCCACTGCCTTTGGGTCCACGGCCTTTCCCCATTCAACCATTATCTCGATAACCTTTAGGCCGTATGTCTGGCATATCTTTGTCCATCTCTCACCGAACTTACCGCCGTTTACGACAACGACCTTGTCCCCTGGTGAGAAGAAGTTGGCAACAGAAGCTTCCATACCGCCTGTCCCTGAAGCCGCAAGGATGAGGACATCCTTTTCTGTCTGGAACAACCACTTCAGACCCTCAGCGGCCTCCTTGAAAATGGCCTCAAACTGTGGCGTCCTGTGATGGAACATCGGCTCTGCCATGGCAAGCAGGGCTTTCTCCGGCACAGGTGTCGGCCCTGGGGCCAAAAGAAACTTCTTCTGCATAAAAGACCTCCGTATCGGGGCTTAACCCCTTTAAATTATACCTAAAACTGCAAACCACAGAGGCCACAGAGATAAATTTTGAGTATAAAAACCTATTAAAACCCTTTTCTTCTCTGTGTTCTCATGCTTTAGATTTAAAAATTATTGAGCTTTTAAAAAGTCACCTTTTGAGTGCATGGAGAAAAGATTTAAAACAAGGGTTTGCCAGTGGCATTAAAGGGTTTCCTCAGTGTGCTCCGTGGTTCGATTGCAGGATTTAGGTTATAGGAATTGTCGAAAAATTGTATACATAACAGATTTGGGCCTCAGTTGTCAAGGGAAAGATTTCCCCCTCGCTGAGGTTTTTACTGGTCTTGGAGACTACCCTAAATAGGCCTCTCTGACCTCCTCGTTGTCTAAAAGTCTGTGGGACTCGTCATGGTTGACGACCCTGCCGGTTTCAAGTATATATCCCCTGTGGGATACCTGGAGGGCCAGGTGGGCGTTTTGTTCTACGAGGAGAACGGATACTCCCTCCCTGTTTATTTCCTGGATTACCTCGAATATCTTGTTTACAAATATCGGCGCAAGTCCCAGAGATGGTTCATCAAGGAGAAGAAGTCTGGGCCTTCCCATCAGGGCTCTTCCTATCGCCAGCATCTGCTGTTCCCCGCCGCTGAGAGTCCCTCCTGTCTGATTCAGCCTTTCTTTAAGGATAGGGAAAATCCCAAAGATGTGTTCTAAATCGTTTTCTGTACGATCTTTTCTAAGGTAGGCGCCCAGCGAGAGGTTCTCCTTAACAGTAAGCCTTGGGAAGATCCTTCTTCCTTCAGGGACCTGGGATATTCCAAGCCTTACAACAGCATCGGGAGATATGGAGTCTATCCTTTTTCCTTCGAACTCAATATGCCCTTTAGATGG
This sequence comes from Deltaproteobacteria bacterium, assembly GCA_016208525.1. Taxonomy (GTDB): domain Bacteria; phylum Desulfobacterota; class JAENJC01; order JAENJC01; family JAENJC01; genus JAENJC01. Next base: position 1,440 of record JACQYJ010000070.1, read on the forward strand.
TCTGATTATACCTGATATGGCCATGAGAGCTGTGGATTTCCCAGCCCCGTTAGCGCCTATGAGGGAAACAATCTCGCCCTGATTCAGTTCTAAAGAGATTCCTTTCAGGGCCTCAATTTTTCCGTAGTGGATGTGAATCTTGGAGAGCTTAAGCATCAGGAGATTAGTTGTCTACTATCTTTTTCAACTCCTTGCCCACTTTAAAGAAGGGAAGTTTCTTTGGCGCAACGGAAATGGACTCACCAGTCTTGGGGTTCCTGCCTGTATAGGAACTGTATTCCCTCACAATAAAGCTGCCAAAACCCCTTATCTCAATTCTTTGTCCAGCAAGCAGGGCATCGGACATGGTGTCGAATATTGTATTTATGACCTCTTCTGCCTTTTGTTTTGTAAGGTTTTCCTTTTTGGCCAGGGCGATTACGAGTTCGGACTTGTTCATACATCCTCCAAGTGCTTATTATTTATGTGATATTACAATAACGCATCTCTCAGCGTCAAGCATTTTCTTAACATGAGGCAGTGGATGGTTTATGTTGACAGGCATCACTTTATTATGTTATTTTTTTGCCGACTTTGTCCTTCTGTTGACACGTTTTGTTGGCGCGTATCTTTTATACCAAGTTGCTTTCATATATCTACTTTTAAGGTTAATGAAAGTTTACTTGGTATTATACCCGGATGGGTATTAACAGTTCAGACCCTTTTTGTGCAGGATACCTTGTAATGAAAGAGATAGTTCACGATAGCTGGGGCGGGGTTGAGAGGAGGGGCGATACCGGCTTAAAGCCGGAGCTTCTTCAGGGCATACGGGCCATTGCCGGTTGGGGCGGACTGATAATACTCGATAGAGATGTTTGCGCTGTTGAGCTTGTAAAGTCGCTTCTGGAGGTAGTTCAGAAGGAGTCCTGCGGGAAGTGTACCCCCTGCAGGGTCGGGACAAAGGTCCTCCTGGACATGGTTACAGATATAGCAGCCGGAAGGGGGGCTATTGAAGATATTGACAAGATGTATGAGCTTTCTGCCGGCATTAAAGATACTGCCTTCTGCGTCTGGGGTGAGACTGCCCAGAACGCAGTAAAAGACAGTATTGCCTATTTTAGAGAGGAGTATGAGGCCCACCTGAAAGGTAAGCGTTGCAAGCCGCTGTTCTATCAATCCCTGACTACCGCTCCATGTCGGAATGCCTGTCCTGCCCACTGTGATGCGCCAAGTTATATTGAGGCCATACTGGAGAGAAGGTTCGGTCAGGGCCGCGACATTGTCATGGAGACTATACCGCTTCCCGGCGTCCTGGGAAGGGTCTGCTTTCATCCATGCGAGACGGCCTGTCAGAGGAACAAGTACGATGAACCTATTGCTATATGCCAGCTTAAGAGGGTCCTTGCTGATGAGGATCGGCGCTTCCCAAACAAGGATGAGAAGGTTGACGCCTGGAAGTTTAAGGGGAGGATGGCAAGGGATGAGAGAACCAAGAACCCCAGGGCCGGGGTTGCAGTTGTCGGCAGCGGACCTGCCGGCCTTGCCGTTGCATACTACCTTGCACTGATAGGTTACAGGCCTACTGTATTTGAATCACTCCCGGTGTTAGGCGGCATGCTCCGAGTCGGAATTCCTGACTTCAGGCTCCCCCAGGACATACTGGACGAAGAGATCCGGCAGATTGGGGAAGAAGGAGTTGAATTCAAGGTCAATACTAAAATAGGTGAAGACTATACCAGTGATGACCTCTTTAAAGACGGTTATGAGGCTGTTTTTGTTGCAGTTGGCGCCCATAAAGGGTCAAAGCTCGGTATCCCTGGCGAAGATGAAAGGTTACAGGGATATATAGACGCAGCCGCCTTCCTGAGAAATGTTTCCATGGGAGATGAAAGAAAGCCCGGCGAAAAGGTGGTTGTCATTGGCGGTGGGAGTGTTGCCTTTGACGCTGTCCGGGATTGTGTGAGAATTGGTTGCAAGGAGTCTCATCTTGCATATAGAAGGACTAGGGACGAGGCCCCAGCCGGGCTTATAGAGATCAATGAGGCCGAACAGGAAGGGGCGATAATGCATTTCCTGGCATCTCCATTGCGGATATTCAGCGAGAACGGCCGGATTACAGGAATGGAGCTCCAGAGGATGGAGCTCGGTCCCCCGGATGAAAAGGGGAGACGGGCCCCTGCGCCTATTGAAGGCTCAACATTTGTCATTGAATGCGATTCCGTGATAGCTGCCATAGGTCAGGAACCTGAGACTGCTGTTTCCAGGAAAAAGACCTTTGAGGTGGACCCTGTAACCTTTGAGACCAACAGGCCAGGGGTCTTTGCAGCAGGGGATGCAGTGCTGGGGCCTGCGACGGTAGTAGAGGCCATAGGCACAGGCCACAGGGCGGCATTACACATGGACAGGTATATGAACGGCGGGAAGAGCTCCCCTGAGGTCGAAAAGACATACGAGGCGTTCATGCTTCAGGACAGGTTTAACAACCTGCTTGTTGAACTCACAAAGATAGAGGGGAACTCACTGGAGGCAATAAAGGGACGCGCCAGGGAGATGATGCTCTGTATCCCTCATGAGCACAGGGTCCCCGGCTTTATGGAGATAGAGTGCGGTTTCCCAAGGGACTCATACATAAGAGAGGCGATGCGCTGCACCAGGTGTTACAGGTCTCTGGTGATTGTGCCGGAATGATGATGTTTATGTAGGGGCAAGGCGGTGCCTTGCCCTGGGCGGGTCACCGACCCGCCCCTACAGGATTAGATAATGATTGAACTTACCATAGACGAGAAAAAGATCTCCGTAGAGGCCAACACTACAATCCTTGATGCTGCGAGGTCCGTGGGTATCCATATACCAACACTGTGCGCCTATAGGGGGCTGTCCCCAATCGGCGCTTGCAGGGTCTGCGTGGTGGAGGTGGAAGGGGAAAGGAAGCCTGTGGCCTCTTGTCATGTCCCTGTTCAAAAAGGGATGGCAGTGAGGACCGATACCCCAAAACTCTGGGAGATCAGGAAGATGATGCTGGAGCTTATCCTCGCCACCCATCCACTGGATTGCCCCATCTGCGACAAGGGTGGGGAGTGCGAGCTTCAGGATATTACTCATGCCTTTGAGATCAAGGAGAATAAGTATAAACTCAACAATCCGCTTCGGACAAAGGTCGGAGCAAACCCCTTCCTTTATATAGACTTCCAGAAGTGTATCCAGTGTGTCAGATGCGCAAGGTATACGGAAGATGTTGAAGGGGTCAAGGCCTTTGACTATCACGGCAGCGGCGGATATTCATCCGAGATGGACAGGCGCCTTGAGAAGGACTTCGAGGCTGAGTCAATCGCTGGAGTCATAGCGGTCTGTCCTGTGGGTTCATTGCTCGAGCGCCCATTTAAACTTCATTCGAGAAGGCCCTGGGACCTTACAAAGACTCAGACTACTTGCCCCCATTGTTCTGATGGATGCCAACTGGTATTGAATACTTCCAGTGATAAGATTTACAGGGTTACAGCTGTCTCAGAGACCGACTTTTCTCAGGGACACCCGTGTCTGAGGGGGCGGTTCGGTTACGGGTTTATCAATCATCCATCCAGACTGAAGGCCCCTTTGAACAAGATTGCCGGAGTTCAGAAGGAGGCAAGCTGGGATGACGCCCTCGAGAGAGCGGCCTCGAACATAAAGGATATCAAGGAAAAGTATGGTACTGAGGCCATTTGGGGGATAGCGTCTCCAAGGCTGACCAATGAGGAACACCTGGCCTTTGCCTCACTATTTTCTTCGTTGGGGGAGGGGAATGTAATACTCTCAAGCGGTGTTGGCAATACAGCCGCCTCCGGCGTCAGGGAGGTCATGGGCGAGGGTTATTCGATCCCATTGAGTTACATAGAGAACTCAGACCTCATCATAGTTATTGGCTCCGACCTCACAGAGACCAACCCCTTCCTGGCAAACCGGATCAGCAGGACTGCGAGGCTTAAAGAGTCCAGGTCGGTTGTTATAAATCCAAGGAAGATCGAGTTATGTAAATCATCATGGAGGTGGTTAGCGCCTAAACCCGGGACTTAGGCTCTGCTG
>JACQYJ010000071.1 GCA_016208525.1 Deltaproteobacteria bacterium
GCCCAAATGCCCTGACAAAAGAGAGACAGCAAATCTTCCCGCCTCGTCCACGACAACCACAGCGGGGTCCACGTCTTTCCCTTTTATAAATGGGGCAATGACCCTTACAACAATTCCCGTCGCCATGATGAAGACCAGTCCGTCATATTCGGAAAAGACCTTCTCCGAAGCGTCCTTTATCTCGGTAAAGGTAATCCCCTTCCCATCAGCCATATCCCTGTGCTTCTCAGGGATAAAAAGCTCGGAATCCATCAACCTCTCATGAAGTCCGAGACCAAGCTCCACGCTTCCTTTTGTAAGAGTGATTATGGCTGTCTTCACCGGAACCTCTTTAACTCCCCCTCACCCCCTCTTTACCAAAGAGGGGGAAAGAATCGGTTATTTTTATTTCATTTTCGATACTCATGGTCAAAGTTTTTATCGTAGAGCTTGGATTTTGCACTGACCACTGGCCACTGGCCACTGACCACTGTTTTTAAAACATCCCCTACAATAATCATAGCCTGCCTCTTGATCCCGGCATCCTTAATTTTTTTAGCTATATCCTTGAGTGTCCCGGTAATTGCCCTTTCATCAGGCCAGGAAGCTCTTTCTACAACAGCCACCGGTGTATCTTCAGGGTATCCTTGCAAAAGTTCCGAAACCACCTTGTCAATCATCCCGACGCTCAAAAAGATGCATATAGTGGCCCTGTGCTTGGCAAGCTCCGAAAGCCTTTCCTTCTCAGGGACCGGAGTCCTTCCCTCAACCCTCGTAAATATAACGGTCTGCGAGACTTCCGGCAGAGTGAGCTCCGCCTTAAGATACGCAGCCGAGGCAAAGGCAGATGAGACGCCGGGGATTATCTCGTAAGAAATCCCTGCCTCCTCCAGCGGCGCTATCTGCTCCAGTATTGCCCCATAAAGAGAAGGATCGCCGGTGTGAACTCTGGCAACATATTTGCCGGCCTTCACCCCGTCAATTATGACCTTTGTAGTCTCTTCAAGGTTCATGGAGGCGCTGTTGCGTATCTCCGCGCCCTCTTTGGCATAACCAAGTGCCTTTTCACTGACAAGGGAGCCTGCATATATAACAATGTCGGCCTGTTGAATCGCCTTCATCCCCTTGACCGTAATCAGTTCAGGGTCGCCGGGACCTGCGCCGATGAAAGAGACAGAAGGACTTAATGATTTATTAGTAGTCATATTCATTTTCCGTTCGCCCTGAGCTCTTCGATTAGCCGTTCGCCCTGAGCCTGTCGAAGGGTGAACAACATATTTATTCTAAGCATCGTTCTTACTCTTTGCCAACCTCGAAACTTCCTCCCAATCTCCTCTAATCATAGCTTCTTTCTTTTTGCGGCTCCAACCCTTTATCCTTTGTTCACTGGCAAGGGCTTCCTCACGGGTTGGGAATTCCTGGGAAAATAATAACTTCACTGGCAGTCGTGTTGAAGTATAGGCACATGCTGCCGATTGATGCTCTGCAATTCGTTTTTCTAAGTTATCGGTGTGCCCTGTGTAGTATGAATCATCGGCACACATCAGTACGTAAACATGAAAGCTCACGACTTACACTCCATTTTGTATTTTCATGCTTCGACAAGCTCAGCACGAACGGGGGAAAAGTCTACTTCTTAACTATCACCATAGACAGATAATCCAGCTTCTCACCTTTCAGACTATCCAGATTATTTACAACCCGCTGATTGTCTCCGCCGCATCTTTCAATGAACACAGCATTTTCCTTTAAACGAAGTTCATTCAGGAGTACGAGAATCTTTTCAAAGACCCTGTTCACCTTCATCAGGACCACCGTGTCAAAGGTCTTAAGGATATGACGAATCTTTTCAGATTCATAAGTGGCCGGGATCACCGCAAGCCTTTCGTCAGCCTCCGTAAGCGGAGTAACAGTCACAGCCGCCGAGGCCATGACAGATGATATGCCAGGGACTATCTCTATTTCTGCCTTTGGCAGCCTCACTTTTACAAGCGGAATCAGGTAGCTGAAGGTGCTGTAGAACATGGGGTCACCAATGGTTATGCAGGCCACATCCTTCCCAGCCAACAGCCTTCCGCAAATAGCAGCCGCAGCCTCTTCCCTTGCCTTCCTGAGGACATCTTTGTCCTTTGTCATGGGGAACATGAGTTCCAAAGTCTCTTTTTTTGAAAGGTCCACGGCTCCTTTAACGATGGAAAGGGCGATACTGTCAGACTCCTCTTTTGATTTAGGTACGGCTATAACGTCAGCCTCCCTCAGTACCCTGACTGCCTTGAGAGTCAAAAGTTCCGGATCTCCTGGGCCAACGCCAATGCCGTATAATTTGCCTGTTTTTTTCATCTAAAATCCCTTTGTCCACAGATTACGCAGATTACACAGATAAGGCCTTTCTCTTGGTTAAATCTGTGAAATCTGTGCCATCTGTGGATAATGTATTTTTCCTGTTACCTAAATCCTGCAATCGAACCACAGAGCACACTGAGGAAACCCTTTAATGCCACTGGCAAACCCTTGTTTTAAATCTTTTCTCTGCGCACTTGTAGAGACGCAAAATTTTGCGTCTCTACCTCTTTTAAAATCTAAAGCATGAGAACAGAGAGAAGTAAAGGGTTTTAAAAGGTTTTTATACTCAAAAAATTTCTCTGTGGTCTCTGTGGTTTGCAGTTTTTAGGTAAAATCCCTTTGTCCACAGATTACGCAGATTACACAGATAAGGCCTTTCTCTTGGTTAAATCTGTGAAATCTGTGCCATCTGTGGATAATGTATTTTTCCTGTTATTATAAACACTGGATTCTCCGCCTCGAACATCGTCATCCCTATCAGGTCCTTGCTTCTTGCAATGTTGAGGCTTACAACATCTACATCAAACCCTCTATCTTCCAGACCAGTCGTGGCCTCATGAAGGGTCTCAAGGGTTATGGCGTTTATGACTATCCGGCCTGAAGGCCTCAGCCTTATTTTCATAACATCAAGGATATCAGAGAGATTCCCTCCGCTCCCCCCGATAAAGACAGCGTCAGGGTCTGAAAAACCGTCAAGACCTTCCGGCGCTTTTCCTTCCAATACCTCAATATTATTAACCCCAAACTTTTCTATATTCTCACGGATATGGGCCGCCCGCTCCGGTTCCTTCTCTATGGCAAAGACCTTTCCATTCCTGCAAAGCCGTGCCGCCTCGATACCCACAGAACCTGAACCGGCTCCTATATCCCAGACAATACTGTCATCTCTTAGTCTAAGCTTTGCAAGGCTAACAGCCCGAACCTCCTCCTTGGTTATGAGGCCTTTGGAGTGGGCAAATTCGGAGTCTGGTATTCCTATTTTCGGGGACAGTCCCGATTCTACGACTTCGCTGCGCTTCGTCCGTAAATCTGGGACAGTCCCCTTTAGCAGCACCATCACATTAAGCGCAGCAAATCTCTTTCCAATAACCTCTGAAAGAGGCCTCTCTGAAACCTTTTCAGTCTCCATACCCAGGTCTTCGTATATGTATGCAGTAAAACCGTTCAATCCATTATCAATAAGTAGTTTTGCAATCTCAGAAGGCTCATCCCCGTTGCCGGTAAATATGCCAATCGTATCAGCCTCTTTCGCAGCTTGTAAAATCTTGTCCATTCCCCTTCCGTGGCTGCTGACAATCCGCGCATCGTTCCAGCTTACCTTTGACTTTGCAAAGGCCCATTGCATGGCGCTGAGATTAGGAATTATCTCTACTGCATCCCTTCCGAGGTTTCTTATCAAATAATCGGCAATTCCAAATAGGCCTGGGTCGCCGGAGGCAAGGACGACAACCGGCGGAGAGGGGACTGTCCCAGATTTACGGACGAAGCGCAGCGAAGTCGTAGAATCGGGACTGTCCCCGGAACTTATAACCTCAAGCATCTCCTTCAAATTCGCCTTCAGGACAAACCGTTCACCCTTAAATTCAGGGAACTCATCAAGGTGCCGCTCTCCTCCAATAAGAAGGCCTGCGGATTGAATAAGTTGCACGGCTTTTTTTGAAAGGCTTTCACGGCCCTCGACACCGATCCCTATTATGTGGATATTAGACTGCAAAGACTATCTCCCCTTCGTAACCGACCAACAGGCATTTTACCTCTATGTGCGTAGGGGCAGGTTTCAAACCTGCCCCTACCTTTAAATAATTGTAAGAATTTTCACAAACCTTCATGCACACGGCCTCTATGATCTCCTCCATCCCTTCATCCCTTATGATGAAATAGGCCTGACGGGCCGTGTTTGCGCTCTTTATCATCTGAGCCACTTTTTCAGCCCTTCTATGATCGATCTGATGGGATGATAATGATTGCAGGATAATATCGGACAGCGTCTTAAGCTCCAGAGTTGAGTCCCTGACGTTTGTCTCGAACTCTCCTGATGCTATCTTGGTAAACTTCCCAAACTGTCCGGCAATGGTGACCATCTTGAACCCTTTTTTTACACATTCTCTGAGGGAATATCCAACATGGTCGCCCATCTGGATATAAGCCTCCGATGGGAGCTTCAACCTCTCCATTGCGACTTTCTCGCTGGTTCGACCCGTGGTCAATACAACCTCTTCAACTCCGGCAGCCTTAGCAACATCCAGGGCAACGCTTATGGTGTCTGCCCAGGCCTTGGTGGATATGGGCTTCACTATCCCTGTTGTCCCCAGAATCGAGATGCCGCCAATAATTCCGAGGCGTTCGTTGAGGGTGCCCCTGGCAATCTGCTCGCCGTCGGGGACGGAGATAGTTACTGTAAAGGATGAAGGAGGAGGGATGAAGGATGAAGAAACAACCTCTTCAACAGCTTGCTGTATCATCTTTCTTGGCACGGGATTGATGGCAGGTTCACCAACAGGCAGTGCCAGGCCAGGTTTTGTAATGACTCCAACACCTTTGCCGCCGTAGACCGCTACCTGCGAACCGTAAACTGTAAATTCAAATGCCTTATTTAACCTTTGATCGGTGGGCACAGCCCACCCTACATTCTGACTTCTGTATTCTGTATTTTGTATTCTGACTTCTGCTTCTATCTCCGCCCCATTCGTCACATCAGGGTCATCCCCCCCATCCTTTATAACAGAGCATCTGGCAGATTCTTTATCAAAGGTGCAGGAATGGACCTTAAACAGGACCTTCTCACCTTTTGGAAGGGTTATCTCAACCTCTTTCACGCACTCCTGGTTCAAATGCGCGAGGGTAGCAGCCTTTGCTGCGGCAGTGGCGCAGGAGCCTGTGGTATAGCCGTGACGTAGTTCTCTGATTGGACTCATAATTCAATTCAAAACCTTTTTCACCGCTGAGGCGCAGAGGCACAGAGACCTCCCCTTAATCCCATCCTTGGCAAGGAGGGGCAGGGGTGGTGGTATTTCCTCCGCGTCTCCGCGTCTCTGCGGTAAATTATTGTTTCTTTAATTCCCTTAACGGGATCATCTTTACCAACTCCCGTCTTGCCTCTCCGATGGTCAACGGTGTTCTATCAAAATGTATCCCGTCTTCCCGCTTCATAAGTTCGATAAGCTCTGCTATCATGGGGAGCCTCAGCTTTGCGTCCCTTATCATCTCCTGGTCTGAAAAGATCTTCTCCGGCGTCCCTTCCCTCAATACCTTCCCACGGCTCAAAATGTAAATCCTGTCGATAAAGAGCGGGACCATATCCACCATGTGGGTCGCCATGATTATGGTTAGGCCTCTTTCGTTGTTTAACTTCTGCAAAAGTTCCATTATCTTGTGCTCGCCCATAGGGTCAAGACCAGCTGTGGGCTCATCCAGCAACAAAACTTCAGGATGCATGGCCAGGGCACCGGCAATACAGACCCTTTTTTGCTGACCAAATGATAGGTTGTGAATGGACTTTCTTCCCAATCCCTCCATCCCCACGGCCTTCAACGAATCCTCTACCCGGCTCCTCACCTTGTCTTTTTGCAGGCCCATGTTTGATGGGCCAAAGGCCACATCCTCGGATACGGTTGACGCAAAGAGCTGGTCGTTGGGGTTTTGAAACACCATTCCGACCCGCTGGAAAAGTGTCTTCTGAGAAAGCCTGGAAACCGGCGCACCATCAACCATGACTTCGCCGGACTGAGGCTTGATAAGGCCATTGATGCAGCGGAGCAATGTCGTCTTACCTGAACCATTGGACGCCAGAAGGCCGACAAACTCCCCTTTTTTAACCTCAAGGCTTACGTCCTGAAGCGCCTTGCTCCCGTCAGGATAGGTGAAAGACATATTCTTTGCTTCGATTAGATTCATCGTTCGTTCCTCGTTTGACCGGGGACAGTCCCCTCGTTATCCGGCATAACCCCTGAGCCTCATGGCCTGGGATGTGGCTATAGCCTGATCGTAAGCCCTTATCACGATTGTGCCAGTTAGAGTTCCAAAGGATTCGAGGGATTGCCTAAGTCCAAAATATCCAAGTCTGACCCTCTGGGCTGAATAGACCACAAAAGCATCCTCAATCAGGACAAATATATACCGATAGGTCAGGAGGGCCACATCTGTCCATGTCCTGGGGACCTTAAACCAGGACATGGCCTTGAGGAGGTCATCCAAAGGTGTAGTCATGCTGAGTAGCAGCACAATTGAAACTGCGCCGAGGACCCGCGATGCAATTGTCACTGCGTCGGTGATAGCCCCCCATCCGCCAAAAAAGACCTTTATTGCGATGACCATGCCTGCAACCCCAAAGGGCTCAAGGAGACGGATAAAGACAGTCCTGGGAGGTATTCTCAGGAAAAGCAGGGTGGAAACGTTAATAAAGAAAAATAACAGGGACAGTACAGTTCCCGTAAGAATATTGGCCGCAAGAAAGGCGAGCGCCAGGGTCGCCTTGACCCTGGCATCCATCCTTGTCAGAAGATTGTCCCTCTTTGCATATATGTCTGAAAAGGTTTCGGAAAACATAGTCCTTCCTATTCCGGGGACAGTCCCGATTCTACGACTTCGCTACGCTTCGTCCGTAAATCTGGGACAGTCCCCTTTTTATCAAACAAGCCTCTCCAGTAATATCCCATCACAAACCCGCCAATGGCCCCGCCAATAAGAAATACAAAAAGCAGAAGGTCTCCCTGGTCTGTGTTGATAAACGGCGTCCAAGCCTCGCGCCCATGCTCCTTCGCAACCTTCTCAACCACAGACTCATCAACCCCTGCCCATTTCGCCTCTTCCGCAAATGCCTTTAATGGAGCAATTGTCAGGGCAAATAGCAACAAAATACTTGCAACACTCCGCATTCCGCATTCCGCATTCCGCACTTTTAAAACGCCAAGGCGTTCGAGTATCTCCGGCCTTCTCTTCATCACAAAGGCCACCATCCCGGCAGTCATTGCACCCTCAAGTATTCCCAAAGGAAGCTGGGTAGGGATAAAGGCAATCATGATAGTTGAAAACAGGTTTAAAAAGGACTCCTTCCCCTGGAGGGCCGTGGCCAGCTCAAAGGAGGTTGTGGCGTATGTGGCCCAGTCTGAAATTATCCCGGCAATAAAGGCGGCGGGAACAAGACCGATCCCGACCTTGCGCAACCCTTTGAATGCCAGATATGCTGAAAATGAGCCCACAACCCCCATCGAAACGATATCAGCTCCCCATGTAGTAATACCTCCGTGAGCAAGGAAAAGGGCCTGTATCAGGAGGGCGATGGATGCCACAAAGGCGCTAAGTACCGGCCCAATCAGAATGGCCGCCATTCCAGTCCCGCAAGGATGAGAGCATGTTCCGGCTGTGGGGACAGGGACGGGCATGCAGGAGATGATAAATACAGCTGCCCCCATCATACCGAGCATAGGTTTGATGGTTATGTCCTCCTTTGAGATGGCCTTAACTTTATAAACACCGTATGCCACAAAGGGCAGGGCCACAATGTACCAGAGGGCTGCCCAACCCATCGGGAGTATCCCTTCTGAAAGGTGCATGGCGTGGGCTGGTGTTGCAAGAAACATAAGGCCAATCAAGGCCGCTAATTGTATTATTTTCATCATTTTCTCCGATTCAGAATTTGTTGTGCCTAAGTCCTGCAATCGAACCACAGAGCACACAGAGAAGAAAAGGGTTTTAAAAGGTTTTTATACTCAAAATTTATCTCTGTGGTCTCTGTGGTTTGCAGTTTTTAAGTTGTATTTTTTTAATAAGCTATTGAGACTCCGACCGTTGTACTCCAATCCGGCACAGAATCGCTTAGACCCCACCTGTAACCTGCATCCAGCGTAAGGCTGTCCGAGACCTTATAGGTAATTCCTGCCAGGGCATTTCTTGGGTCGTCCTCTTCCGCCGTACTGTCCGGGTGCCTGTTGCCGTTAATCTCGGCAAGGATGTGGAGCGGTTCCGTAAGCGCGTAATCTATAGCAAGACCATACAGAGTTATGTTTCTGAGGTTTTTATCCTTCTTATCTCCGACCAATGTGTAACCGGCGTGCCCGTGGACAGTAACCTGACTAATGGTCTTTGATGCAACGGCAAAGAGGGAGTAGTCCTTATCACCGCTTCCAAGCCCTCTGTCATAGTCGCCATTGTCAATTTTCACTGCGCCCTTCACAGCAAAGGCTGGATTCCTTTCCCCTTCCTTTATCAGGAGGTACTTGGCAACCAGGTTGATGTCGCCTATACCATCTTCCGAATCCCCTACTTTAAGGTCATGGATAAGATATGGTATCTCCATTGAGGCCTCAAGGTTTTCGGTAACGCCATAGATAGGGACAAGAAGAAAGACATTCTCATGATCCAGCTCGTCATTGTCCCACTTCAAATAGTCCCAACTTATCTCGGTCTGCGCTACACCCTTTCCGGCAACCCCGGCATCCTCCGTGCCCAGAGGCCTATAGGCAAGGACATTCCCTGCCATAAGGAACAAGAACAGTCCTGCTAAAACATATCTTTTATTAAACATTAGTATCCTCCTGTAACAAAAATCCCCTGTCTTCACGTAGGAAAACAGGGGATTAAGTGTAAAAATAGGCTTAACCCTCACCTTCTTTACCTTCGAAGAGATGTGAGGCATATCCATATATATATTGGGCAGGTCTTCTGGCTCTCGGTTCGTCCTACTTCCCACACCTTCCCGTCTTTTCAGACAGTGGCTTTTGTGGGTTTCATCCCCGATTACAGCGGCGGGTCCGCGGGGGCTTTACACCCCACTTCCCTTTTTAATCCAAAACAGGAACCCGGATACGGTATTATTCAGTTGTAACCATTTTTTATCACATCGATATCATGTAGTCAAGAAATTTAGGTTGCTTGGATTCATGGCGCCTTGCCGACTATCTCCACCCTGGGACCGTCTTTCATGACCTGAAACATTCCGTCATCCTGTCGTGAACCCGCAACCCACTTGTAAAGGATTTTGGCATCTTCAAGTACCGGCTCTTTCGGATACCCATAATATTTCTTTTGCATCGCTTCATCATATAAACCGAGACATCCGTGGGAAACCGGATAACCTGGCATATCGCGTCCGTGAAACCAATATGAGACTTCGCCCCTGGAAACAAAAAATCTTAGGCCGAAGGTCATCGGGTAGGGGATAGTTGTGTTCTCTATAAAATATTTTGATGATCTGTGGTTGCGGCTAATTGCGGTAATTCTGAATTTTCCTGTGGGAGTCTCATGCCCATCCTCACCCGTTGCAACAGGGAATGAAAAAACCAGCCGTCCATATTCATAGGCCCCTAAAAACTGCTCCGAGAGGTCCACGAGGATAAACTTCTCATCTTTCTCTGCAGGAGGGTACTCCTTTGTCATCGGCGTAAAGTCAGTTATATCCTCAAGACGAAGTGGAACCTTCAGATCGGCCCCTGGATAGGCATGACGCCTATCTATTCTGTTGAGCCTGGCCACATCTATCCAGCGGTCTCCAAAAAGGGACTCCAGAGTCTCGCCCTTCTTAATCTGCCGACATTCCCACCCAAACTTTTTATCGCTTGGATGATCTATCTTGCAAAGGGAGCGGACCTTTACCTGATTTGCTTCAGATATCTGACCGTATGCCATCAATGAAAAAAGGACAAAAAAAAATCCATACAATCTCATAAATGAATATTACACTCGATCTGCCGCACTATCAATCTTTTATCCTAAATCCTGCAATTGGCCGCAGATGCACGCAGATAAACGCTGATAAAACCAAATCTATATAAGGAAGCCAGGAAAGCAGGATGGGATCAAGCCAATAACATTACTGCATTCTTGGTTTCCTTATAATTCTCTTAAGAAAAATCTGTGTAAATCCGTGTAAATCTGTGGCTAAATGCTTTTTTTAGGTTTATGAAGTTTGTCCCCCTGCCATCAACAGATAGGCCTCTATAAACTTGTCCAGGTCCCCGTCCAGCGCCGCATCAACGTTCCCGGACTCGAAGTTTGTCCTGTGGTCCTTTGCAAGCCTGTATGGCTGGAGGACATAAGAGCGGATCTGACTTCCCCAGGCTATGTCCTTCTTGGATTTATACAGAGTATCCATCTCAGCAGCCTTTTTCTCCATTTCCATCTCGTAAAGCCTTGCCTTAAGAATCTTCATGGCCATGGCCTTGTTCTTGTGCTGGGAACGCTCGTTCTGGCACTGGACGACTATATTTGTCGGAAGATGCGTTATCCTGATGGCGGAGTCTGTCTTGTTTACCTTCTGTCCGCCCGCTCCGCTCGACCTGTATGTATCAATCCTCAAGTCGGCTTCGTTTATCTCTATGACTACGTCATCCGCTATTTCAGGATACACAAACACAGAGGCAAACGACGTATGCCTCCGTTTCGCAGCGTCGTAGGGAGAAATCCTTACAAGCCTGTGGATGCCGATCTCAGCCTTGAGGAAGCCGTAGGCATACTCTCCTGAGACTGTAAAGGTAACATTTTTTACACCAGCCTCTTCCCCTGCCTGGTAATCAATAATGTCAGAACTGAACCCCTTCTTTTCAGCCCATCTGAGATACATCCTCAGAAGCATCTCCGCCCAGTCCTGCGACTCCGTGCCCCCTGCGCCCGGATGGACGGCAACGATGGCGTTGTTATGGTCGTTGGGGCCTGAGCGCATCCGCCGTAGCTCGATCTCCTTTACCTCGTCGGACAGCCTTATAAGCTCCCCCTCCACATCGAGGGCCACAACGTCATCCTTTTCTTCAAGAGCCATTTCATATAGACCCCTGGCATTATCGAGAGAGGAGTTGCACCTTTTCCACCCGTCAATGGCTTGCTGGAGGACTGTCTGTTCCTTCAGGAATTTCTGGGCTGCCTCATTGTCGTCCCAGAAACCGGGCCTGGAGACAATAGAACCCAGTTCCATAAGCCGTTGCTCCTTGGACTCTATGTCAAAGATGCCTCCGCAAGGCTTCAATCTTCCCTTCAAGTTCTAAAAACTGTTCCTTCAAATCGATCTGCATTATCTCCTCCTATTATGTTATTTTAAATATCTAAGATTTTAAAGCTTCACACGGATTAGACGGATTAGACGGATCGGACGGATAAAGGCGGATAACACCTTTTGAGTCTCGGTTTTGCTTGATCAGATTTTATCCGTAAAATCCGTGTCATCCGTGTGCTGGTTTTAAAATTGTATCTCCTCCCCTAGCGGGAGGGGAGTTTATATATAGTTGCCGGAGTGATATTGTTACCTGAATTCAAACCTGAACTTAATATCGGCCCCCACGTCTCCGGACTGGCTCGCTCCGAAGCTGCTCCAACCTCCAATGACAGAGAGGTTCCTGTATAGCCTGTATTCCACCTGGGCCTCCTGCTCCCCTGCACCTGACAGGCTCCTTGAGTATATGACCAGGATGTCTTCAGAGATATCTTTTCCAACTGTAAGTTTGGGTTCAGTGGTCCCGGTCGCCTTGGAGTAGTAGGGGTCTATATGGAAACGGTCAAAACCAATGTAATCCTTGAACCTTCCCTCAAGCTCTCTGCTTAAGATTGATGCGGCTTGATAGGCCGGCGCCACCACACCTGTAGCCATAAACTCCTTTGAAGTAAGGCCGACTGAGAGAAGGGATGCAATGTCAAGCTCCGATAATGGCGGTGATGATGTCATGGTAACCTTAAGGTCGTTGATATTCCCCATCGCCAGTATCTGGATTGTATAATCCCTGACCTTCCCCTCTGCTGTAAAATCCAATACCGCCTCGATCTTTTTGGGATCAGGGAACTCTATAACGCCGGAGAGTATCTTGAACTCATGTTCCTTATAAAAGAACTTGCCGGTTATAACCTCGACATTCCCGACGATCCCGATCCTGCCTGTATCCCTCTTCAGCCTGATAGCTCCCTTCAACTCCCCTTTCCCCACGTTGTTCTCGAATATCACGTTCCGGTCCGCATTGAAATTGATATCAAATCTCAAAGCGCCTCCCTCTTCCTTTATTGTCCGAGGCTCCTTAAGCCTTTGCCTGAAGGAGAGGAGGAGTGTGGCCCAATCTACCCTTTCGCTGTACCTCGCCTTGACAACGTTTATGTCGCCGCTTAAAAGCAATAAAGGATACTCCCCGGTAAGTCTTAGACTCCCCTCCACCTCGCCTGGAAGCCAACTCGGATAGGCAAGTCGCAGGCCGCTGACATCGAACCGTAAGTCTGTCCTTTTAAGGGCAATCCCTGCCATCTCTATTATTCCGTTCCCGTTGAAGCTTCCCTCCCCAATTCGTCCGGTAAGGGTCTCAACTGTCAGTGTCTCTCCGTTCAGGACAGCAGCGCCTGATATATCACGAAATACATGGTCAAAACCCTTGAGTACCACCACCCCATCCCTGACAACGATCGTCCCTTTTATCTCCGGTGGTTTCCCTGAGATGGCCAGTTTTATATCAGCGACACCTTCTCCTTTTTCAATCGCCTTCGTGAATATCTGTAAAAGATAGATGTCAAGATTTCCGTTGATAAGGAGATTGGTTTCCCCGTCCATCCCTATCCAGCCGGATGTATGGAGTTCAGTCCCCTTGCCGCTTAAATGAAAGGAGTTAAAGACTATCTTGCCATTCCTCAGTTCGGCCTCAATCTCCTTCTCATTTTCTAACAGGAAGGGCCCTCTTTCCACCTGAAGCTTTGATATATGACCTTTTGCTGAGACTTCATTAAGACTGGAAAGTTCTCCCTCTGCCTTTAATGTCCCGGATAAGACACCTGTGAGGCCTTCGAGGCTGGTTTTCCCCTTGAAATAAGAGGTCAGTGACAGGTCTTTAGCAGCAAAGGTCAGATGGAATGGATTGCTCCCCTGAAGCGTCATTTCCCCGTTTACATCTACGCCAAACAGGGGCCCCGATACATTAAGCGTCCTGTCAGATACAGACATCTCCAGAGTCCCGCTGCCAAGATTTATGTTCCGGTATCCTGCATCATTAAAAACGCCCAATCCATTAAATGTTGGGTTTCTCATATTCCCGGAGAGATCTCCTTTTAATTCCAGGGTGCCGTCTACCGGAATCTTATTCCTCTTTACGAACGTGAGATTACCTAACACAAGAGGGGAAGATGAAAGGGTCAGATGCATTTCCCCCTGGGTGTCTATACTTCCATTAATAGCAACTTTATCTTTATCCCTTGAAATTTCGACCTTTTGCAGAAGGAGACTTCCCTTTTCCAGCCTGCCGGCGAGGCTGAACGCATCAATATCTTCGCCCCCCACAGTCATTCCTGAGCCTTCTATGCCAATATCGCCATGGAGCGACCTTATCTCACCCTTCACCCTTCCGGTTAATGAAACGTTCCCCTTTGCCGGCAGATCTATGCCGGCCATAGAAGAAATATCCTCCAGGCGTCCTTTTTCCATTTCTACGACTGCGTTCAGCCATGGAGATTCCTTCGCAAGGGAGAGCTCTCCCTTAAGAAACACCTCAGAACTTCCGTGTCTAAGCAAAAGCCCTGTGGATGTCAGGGCCTGCTCTTTAAACCCGACATTCCCGGAAACTGTATCGGCATTGTATCCTTTCCAGAAGACCTCACTAAGACTAAGATTCCCATACACAGAGGGGGTATGAATATCTCCGGTTACCCTTGCCTTCACCTTACCTGACCCTCCGATGAGATGCCCGGTAAGCTCATTTAACTCTGAACTGTTAATATACAGCTCCAATGATAGATTCCCATCAGAGACCTCCCCTGAAACCGATGCGGCAGAGGAGGGAGTTTCTATATCCAGGGATTTTATCTTTGTAACTCCGCGGGTGTGCGATATCCGTGTCTTCAGATTGGCGACCGTGATCTTTGTTGAAAATGAGCCGCCGGCGATATCCAGATCCCGGATCTGCATAGTAGAACTGCCGTCAATTGTCAGTTCCGGGGAGATACTTCCTGTGACGGTCATATCCCCTGAAACCCCACCGCCAAGCGCTGCCCCGGGAGCGCTGTTCAATGGACGGAGTTTGCCAAGGTCATTAAGATTCATATCCTCAATAGTAACCTGGCCGCTAAACCTCTTATCCTCTTTCAGAGCAAAGACCAGGGCGCCCTTCAAACTTCCGCCCAGCAGGTCAGCTGTCACCTCTTCTATGCGTACCGTCTCGAGGTCTGCATGAAACTTTGCTGAGACCTTATTTACCGGCATCCCGGCCACTTCAATGGGCTGAGAAGCCACATCCCCTTCAATCTTTATTTTTTGCTTTTCAACTGACCACTGACCACCGGCCACCGAACACTTTATATGGACATCTGCAACCCCTTTTATATCCGGAACCAGGCTGACATAATGCCTCGCCAGCTCTACAGGTATCTTTGACCTCAGATCAATCTCAAATGGAGACTCTTTTAGTGAATTCCATCTTCCCTTGCTTGAAAAGCCTGATGTTGTCTCCCTTATATTAAAACCATCCAGTTCTATCTCCCCTGCCTTTGCCAGTCCCCTGACTTCAACCCCCCCCCCGTCACCCTTCATGGCAGCTGACAGGTTGACTTTACCTTTCAAATCCTGGAACTTTTCACTGACCACCGGCCACTGACCACTGGCCACACTTCTTACAGCATCAAGGTTCAGTTCTGATGAAACCTTTGTCTCCCACCTTGAAGCAGCAAACTCCAGATAAAGACCTTCCAGAGAGAGATGCCCCTCAGGTAAAAGGAATGAGCTGTTTATTATTGTCAGGTTCTCCGGGGTGATACTGAAATCACCTTTCAGCGATAGTATCTTATGGCTGAACTCCTTGACCATGATATTGGCCTCAGAGTTTGCGAGGAGAAAACCGAAATGCCCCTTATCAATATCAGGCCTTATCTTCATCTCTATCCCGCTAAGAGACACATCCGAGGGTATTTCAGGATAACTCAAGGCCACCTTACCCTTTGAGATAGCGACCTCTCTCAGGTCAAATCTGAAAAATCCCTTCCCCCCCTTTAAAAAATCAAAGGATGGAAGGTTGGAGATCTTCCTTTTTTCAACCCTGAGATAAACAGTCGGCTCTTCTACCTGAATAGACCTGATCCCTATCTCCATCTTCAAGACATTCCACCACGGTAAAAATGAGATACGAACGCCTTTTGCCGTGACAAATTCCTTCTTTTCCCTGCCGAAGTCAGGCCTGATGGATAAATCCTTTATATAACATCTTCCACGCAGCCAGGAAATCTCCGGCCTCCCCATCACTATCCTGCTCTGAAGCCTGTCTTCAAGGTATGCGCGGGTATAATGGTAGACCTTATCCCCCACAAAGCCGCTCCTCAAAAAGAAGAAGAGGAAGGTGACTGTAAGCAGGATGGCTGCAAAAAAGAGCTTTAAAAAGTGTTTTCTTATCTTACGTATCAATCAAAACCTCATATCATAGGGTGGGCGCAGTCCACTCTACCATTAAATAAACCGCAACGTCAGCCCTTTGATCTTTTTAAAATCCCTTACATTATGGGTCGCCACTGAAAACCCGAGAGATATGGCCGTTGCAGCTATCAGCAGGTCGTGGGCGCCTATGGGAACGCCTTTTTTAAGAAGGCTTGACCAGACATCGGCATATACTCTTGCTGCTGAAATGTCGAACGGATAGACAGGAAAGGTATCTATCACCTTCTGGACAAAGGCCTCTCTCTTGAGCCTCCTGCTTTCTGAGTCAGCCCTGTGGACGCCGTGCAAAAGCTCCGAGACCGTTATAGCGCTTAAGCCGAAGGGTTCATCTGCACTATCTTTTACAAGGTTGTCAATATCCAGGTTGCCGCGTTCATGCGCAATCAGGATGCTTGTATCGAGTATTATTCCCATGATTCACCTACAGGAAGATTTGGCTGGTGGCCCCTGATATCCTCTATATCCTTCTCAAAGGCCTCCGCCTCCTTGCCAAGCCTTGGAAGGCGATCAAGCATAGTTTTGAGTTCCCCGATAGTCCGCTCCTTTCTGACCTCTTCCACCGGTCCCATAAAGGCAACGGGCTTTCCGCCTCTTTGAATAATGTAATGGTCTCCCTTAAACTTAATGGTGTTCAATATATCGGAAAACTGCCGGACCGCTTCTGTGGCCTGAATGATCTTTTCCATAGAGTCTCCTTAAAATATGATAATCATATTTTACACATTTTGGGGAATTAATCAAGCGGGAATCTGGGCAGCCCTGAAAATTGGCCGTGGCTAAAATCAACTCTCTTCTATCCTCTATTCAAACGCCCCCGCCTTCGGCACCCCCTCTTTACTAAAGAGGGGGAATATCTCTACTTTTTACTCCTCCTCTTTACTACTTATCATACTCTTGTGCATCTTTTCCCGCATGCTGTCCGCCGTCCAATTCGACAGCAAGTTTTATGGTCGAGCTGTAGAAATCAAGGACATACGCACCTATGCTGAATTGACGGAAAAATTTTATCCCATGAATCTGTTTGTTGCGCAACCTTGCCCAAAGGAGTTTCTCAGCCTCTGTCTGATTCCGTCTCAGTTCCCGCCTTCGTTCTTTGAATTTCAGGTTGTTATGGATGAGTCCCATAAATCAATTTACCTATTGCCTTCAAACGCCCCCGCCTTCGGCACCCCCTCTTTACTAAAGAGGGGGAATATCTCTACTTTTTACTCCTCCTCTTTACTAAGGAACTCAGAATACCACCAAAACAGGGTCGCTACTTTTTGCGGGCACAATTTGGGCACAGTTGAGGCAAATGAGGCAAAAAGTGTGTTAGAGGATATGCCAGCAATACATTGACAGATAAGGGTTTGAAGGATGGTAGGAATTAAAAGACTTGATTATATTGAATTTGGAAGCACCAATGCCTATAAAGCCATTTTAAATATTGGTGCCGGAGGTTCGATATACTACATGAGGTACACAGACCCGAAGCCTATTGAACTTATCGTTATTGACTACCATTTCCCGAAGTTGAAGGCGGCTTGATGTACGTTGTAGGCTCCTTTCCGCTTACTACCCTTCCACGGCAAGGCCATTCCATGAAAGTTGCGGGAAGAAAGCTCCAATGTGCCTTAATCCGTTTCGGGTGAAAAGACTTGCCTCTCTATGAGGTATGCATGCGAGCCCCGGCAAGACTTTTTCCCTTCACTCCATACAGGCAAGGCTACAAAGGTACAGGGGAGAAAAGCAAAAACCAACTTCCGCCCGATAAGGCCAGGCGCAAGTTTACATAATCGGTCGTTATGCAACCGCCTGCCTGTCAAGCTCTATGGTTGCAAGCAGTCGCATAACGCTTGATTATGTACAAGGGGTTTTGCCTGTTTTTCTCCCCTGCTTGTCTGAGTGGCGGGGCAACACCCTCCACACCGCCCAGGGTCAGGGCTCCGGCCTGTTCTTGCAGGCCAGACCTGCACCCTTCCATGGCAACAAACCAGGACATCTCTCCCCCGGCCCGCCCGCCAAAGATAAAACATCCCGCCCCCAGGGGCTCCCTGAAATGATGCTTTGTTCGTCTGTTATGGATATTTGATTGAGAACCGCTTGGCGGGATAGTCTATCGCCAGGATGAAGCGGCTTAGGAAGCTGTTTACGCCCAATAGAACAACGTGCAAGTTGGGCATGAAGTCTATAGGGGTATCGGGTACCGTATATAGAAGTTCCCCGGATTCAGGGTGGTATATTTCAAACTTTGTAGTGTGGGCATAAGCCGCAGTCAGGCCGTTTCCTGTCCTGATTGATTTCGTCTGGCCGGATTGAAGGTTGTGTCCCAGGATAACAGCATTGGCGGCGGGGATGGCGCACTCATCGGCACCGGTATCTATTATGCCGGTCGTCCTATAACTCATTCCTGTGTGTGGGTTTATTATCCTGATAGGGAGGATCGGACGGTATATGCCGTTTCCGCAGTATGTGAATGGACAGTCTCTTATTGGCATGGGTAAATGTGGACGGTGTCCTTTTCTGGGACATAGAATACAACAGGATCATCAAACCCGTGGCTCTTGGCGTCATTAAACACCGTTACAGGATCGTCCCCTGAGCTGACCACGTCTTTATCCAGAAAGGTCTTTGTAGCGACATACTTGCCGCCATATCTACCAATGTCGTTAACCAAAACACATGTTTCCACCATCCACCTCCGAATAAAAGACTTCCACCG
>JACQYJ010000236.1 GCA_016208525.1 Deltaproteobacteria bacterium
TGGACTTCGCCCTCTGGAAGTCATCAAAGCCTGGTGAACCCTGGTTGGAGTCGCCCTGGGGTAATGGCCGCCCAGGCTGGCACATAGAGTGTTCTGCCATGACTATGAAGAACCTGGGGCAGACCTTTGACATCCACGGCGGCGGGAAAGACCTTATATTCCCGCATCACGAAAACGAGATAGCACAAAGCGAGGCGGCAACAGGCAAGACCTTTGCCAGATACTGGCTCCATAACGGCTTTGTCACCATAAACCATGAGAAGATGGCAAAGTCCCTCGGGAACTTCTTCACCATCAAAGAGGTCCTGAAGGTATACCATCCTGAGGTCCTCCGCTTCTTCCTTCTTACCACGCATTACAGGAACCCCATAGACTACTCAGATGCGGCTTTGAACGATGCCAGGACAGGGTTGTCCAAGTTCTATTCCACCTTCAAGAGGGTGGATGAGGTAAGTCGGGAGTTGGGAGTTCGGAGTTCGGAGTTGAATTCCTCAACCCGAAGTCCGCAATCCGAAATCGAAAAAGTGGCCTTTGAAACCTTCAAGGGTCTATCCAGGAAGTTAGAGGAGGCCATGGATGACGACTTCAACACGGCCCAGGCCATAGGTTACATGTTTGATGCCCTGAAACTGATCAACCGCCTCTGCGATGAGGGGAGTTATGTTACAATGGCTTACGGAAAAGATACAGTTGCCGGCCTTGGGAACAGGCTCTTCGGCCTGTTTGCAGCAACTCCCGAAGAGTTCTTTAAGACAGAGGAGGCAAAGGCAGGCCTTGCTGTCTCTGAAGATGAGAGAAAGAAGATGATTGAAGAGAGGGCTGAGGCAAAGAGGTCAAAGGAGTTCAAGAGGGCGGATGAGATAAGGAGTTCGCTCCTTGAAAAGGGAATTGTCCTTGAGGATTGGCCAAAAGGAACTACATGGAAGGTTAAGGGATAGATACAATGCTGCAGATAGGTAAAGTAAAAATCGAAAACAAACTGATCCTTGCCCCAATGGCAGGGATCACAAACCTCCCTTACCGGCTGATTGTTAAGGATGAAGGGTGCGGGCTGGTTGTTTCCGAGATGGTCGGCGCCATTGACCTGGTCAGGGGCGGCAAGAAGACAAGGGACCTCCTGAACAGCGACCCTTATGAAAGGCCTCTGTCTGTTCAGCTGTTTGGTTCAGAACCTCAGATAATGGCGGAGGCGGCCAGGATCGTGGAGGGATTTGGCGTGGACATCCTTGATGTCAATATGGGATGCCCTGCAAAAAAGGTTGTCAGCACAGGTTCAGGTTCAGCCCTTCTGAGGGACCCTCTGAAGATAAAGGCCCTAATCGAAGCCGTTAGAGGCGCTGTAACAATACCGTTTACAGTTAAAATCCGCTCGGGGTGGGATTCTAAGTCCACAAACTACCTTGAAACAGGCAGGATCGCCGAAGAGTGCGGCGTTGACGCAATAACCCTGCATTCAAGGACAACTTCCCAGGGGTTTGGCGGGAGGTCCGACTGGTCTCATATAGCGGAACTCAAGAAGGCGTTGAATATCCCGGTCATTGGCAACGGTGATATAAAGACTCCGGAGGATGCGAAGAGGATGCTGGATGAAACATCCTGTGACGGGATCATGATAGGAAGGGGGGCTTTGGGCAACCCCTGGATATTCAGCAGGACGCTGAAATATCTGGAAGAAGGGGTTTTAGAGAAACCGCCTTCAGAAAAAGAGATACACTCAACCATTAAGCGGCATATCGAAATGCTTGCGGATTATCTGGGAGATAAATGGGCTGTAAGGGAGTTCAGGAAGCATATAAGCTGGTATACCAAGGGGCTTCCCCACAGCGCAGATTTCAGGAAGAGCGCTATCCACATAGAAAGCTTGGAGGACCTCCTGGATGAGACAGAGGCCTATTTTGAGACCTTGGAATCAATAGATGACGACTTCTTTTACCAGGCATTCGGGGCCCATGATAATGAAATCAGCGCTCAATAAGGAGAGGCTTTACGAAAACCTCCTTGCCAGCATAGAGGACGGTGTGGTTGTCCTTGCCCCGGACAACGTCATCCTGACCTTTAACCAGGGCGCTGAAGGGATGATAGGGGTATCGGAGGGGATGGCTGTTGGAAACAATCTGTTATCAGTCATCATTGAGCAGGAGGTCGCTTCCTTAGCTCATAAGGCATACGAGACAGGGAAGAGTTTTTCAGATAACGACCTCAGCATACGAAAAAAAGACGGAGGCCTTGTCCCAGTCTCCCTTACTGCCTCTCCCCTTTTAGACGAAGAGGGGAAGGCGCTCGGAACAGTTATAGTCCTCCGCGACATGAGAAGGATAAAGGCGCTTGAGGATGACCTCCGCCATTCCGACAGGCTGGGCACATTGGGGACGCTTGCCGCAGGACTTGCCCACGAGATCAAAAACCCGCTTGGAGGGATAAAAGGCTCGGCTCAACTACTCCAGGAAGAGCTGGGGAATGACAAAAGACTTACAGAATTTACAGGGATAATAATCAGGGAGACAGAGAGGGTAAACAGGCTTATTGAGGAACTCCTGGACTTTGCCAACCCCAGGAAGCTATCTCTCAGACCCATTAATATACATAAAATCCTTGACGACAATATCTTTCTGCTATCAGAGGTTGCAAAGTTAAACGGGATAACGGTTCATAAAGAGTTTGACCCAAGCCTTCCAATGATAAAAGGTGATAAAGAAAGGCTATCGCAGGTCTTCCTGAATATCGTAAAAAACGCCATTGAGTCTATTGGCAAGGGCGGCTGGCTCATGGTCTCCACCAGGATGGGAACGGAATATCAGATGATCGAGCGGGAGGGGAGGAAAGGGGTCATCGTTGTTGAGGTATCGGACAACGGAAAGGGGATGACACAGAATACGCTGGAAAGCCTCTTTACTCCATTTTTTTCAACCAAAGAAAAGGGAAGCGGGCTTGGCCTTGCGATCTCCCACAGGATACTCAAGGAACACAAGGGGAATATAAAGATAAAGAGCAAGACAGGGGAAGGGACAACGGTCAGTGTCACACTGCCGGTATCATGAGCGGGATTACAGGATTAGAGGGGTGAGGGATAAAAGGGGTATTTATGGAACGCATACTAATTGCAGATGACGAGGAATCCATAAGGTTTGTCCTGAAGAAGGCCATGGAGAAGAAGGGTTACTCCGTAGAACTTGCGGAGGACGGGATACAGGCCATTGAAAAGGTCAAGGGCGAACGGTATTCCCTTATCTTCATGGACATCATGATGCCGGGAGAGAGCGGTCTGGATATACTTACAAAGGTAACGGACACCCCTGTTATTATAATGACCGCCCAGGACACAATGAGAAACGCTGTTGAGGCCATGAAGAGGGGCGCATACGATTATATAACCAAGCCTTTTGACATAGAGGAGGTAAACCTTCTTGCCGCAAGGGCAATAAATGCATGGAAACTCTCCAGGGAGGTTGCGGAGCTAAAAAAAGAGATAAGGGGGAAATATGCGGCAGGCGGCGAGATTATAGGGAAGAGCGATGCCATGAAGCAGCTTTACAAGCTTATCGGCAAGGTCTCAGCCAGCGACCTGACCGTCCTTATTCAGGGGGAGAGCGGAACAGGCAAGGAACTGATAGCCAAGGCCATCCATTACCACAGCAACCGCTCAAGCGGGCCTTTCATTGCGATAAACTCCTCGGCCATCCCAAAAGACCTCCTGGAAAGCGAGTTCTTTGGTCATGAGAAAGGGGCATTTACAGGGGCACATGAGCGGAAGATCGGGAAGTTCGAGGTAGCGGAAGGCGGAACCCTCTTCCTGGATGAGATCGGGGACATGCCGATAGACCTGCAGGCCAAGATATTACGTGTCATCCAGGAGAAGGAGTTCGAGAGGGTAGGAGGGAATAAGCCAATACCTGCTGATGTGCGGATAATAACCGCAACAAACCGGAATCTGGAAAAGGCTATCCAGGAGGGCAGGTTCAGGGATGACCTGTTTTACAGGCTTAATGTGGTCCCGATTGTGGTGCCTCCTTTGAAGGACCGAGCGGGGGATGTCCCGCTGCTTGTAGAGCATTTTCTGAGAAGGTTCCGGGATGAACTGGATGTTGAGGAAAAAGGCATTGCCCCCGAGGCAATTAAGATATTAAACAGTTACACCTGGCCTGGAAATGTCAGGGAGCTGGAGAATACAGTAAAGCGGGCCATGGTAATGTCATCAGGGAACAAGATACTGCCTGAAGGCCTCCCCACAGCCGTTTTTGGAGAGGCGCATGTAAAGGCCGGCCGGGTTAAACCATTAGACCGGCTTTGGGAGGAAAAGTTAAAGACCTTTATTGACAATGGAGACTGCCTGAAGATGAAAGGGATGTACGACCTTATCATGAAACAGGTAGAACGACCACTCTTGAGGTTTGTCCTGGAAAAGACCAATGGAAATCAGTTAAAGGCCTCGGAGATACTGGGGATAAACAGGAATACACTTCGAAAAAAGTTGACCGAACTGGAGATGGACGCAAAGGGGAACCCTCTTCCTCCAAAAAATCAAGGAAAAAAGATATCCAAGAGAACAAGCTGAGGAGCAAGGTATGCTTGCCGGAGTATTGATAAGTCCAGGTCATCTGGGAATCCAGGAAGTCGAAAGGCCTGAGGCCGGACCTGGAGAGGTCGTTCTTAAGGTCGAGGCGGCCCTTACCTGCGGCACGGACCTGAAGGCCTTCAGGCGCGGGCATCCTAAGATGCCGATGCCTACTCTTTTCGGTCATGAATTTTCCGGAACAGTGGAAGAGGTCGGATCAGGTGTGGATCGCTTCAAGGTGGGCGACCAGGTCATGAGCGTCCATTCAGCCCCATGCAATAACTGTTTTTACTGCCTGAGAGGGCAGCAGAACCTCTGCGAGACCGTTATGGACACCAAGGTTCTTGGGGCATATGCCGAGTATATCAAGCTGCCACGGCACATAGTAGAGCAAAATGCCTTTATAAAGCCTCGAAATATCTCTTTCCAGGAGGCTGCCATGCTGGAGCCCCTTGCCTGCGTGGTTTACGGCCTGGAGCAGTTCAGGATTTCAAGCGACGATACTGTGGCTGTGCTCGGCGCAGGCCCCATCGGGCTTCTGCAGGTGGCAACCCTAAAGGCATATGGCGTTAAAAAGGTAATCCTTGCAGGAAGGCACAGGGTCAGGCTGGACGCAGGTCTATCCCTTGGAGCTGATACAGTCATTGACGTGGACAGGAGCGATCTTCTGAAAGAGGCGCTTGCAGAGACTGTTAGCCGTGGGGCCGATCTTGTCATTGAATCTACAGGAAGGCCGGATGTCTGGGAATCCACACTCTCCATGGTACGCAAGGGAGGGAATATATTGCTGTTTGGCGGTTGCCCGGAAGGAAGTCGCGCCTGCTTTGACACAACCAGGCTTCATTACGATGAAATTACCTTAAAAGGGGTATTCCACTTTACACCGTCAGCAGTGAAAAAGGCATACGGGATGCTTACTTCGGGGAAGATAGACGTCAAGCCTTTAATAACGGCTGAGTTGCCGTTATCAGAATTGCCAAAGGCCTTTGAGCTGCTCATGGCAGGAGAAGGGATAAAGTACGCGATAATACCGTGACATAATATGAAACTGTCATGACCTTCGGTCACAAAGAACGATGAAAATCCCCCTTAATCCCCCTTTTCCAAAGGGGGATTTTAAAGGTTCCCCTCTTTAGCAAAGAGGGGTTAGGGGAGATTTGAAAGGTATTTTCAGGTGAAAACCATGAAGGCCGCAGTGGCCTATGATTTTAAAGACATACGCATCGAAGAGATGCCCGTACCTGATGTGGGTCCAAGGGAGGCGCTGGTTAAGGTCTCCGCCTGCGGGATATGCTCCGGCGATGTGATGCCCTGGTACATCAGGAAAAAGGCCCCCATCGTCCTTGGGCACGAACCTGCAGGGACCATTGTAGAAGTCGGTAAAGAGGTAAAAAACTTTAATGTCGGGGACAGGGTTGCAATACACCATCATGCTCCCTGCTTTACCTGCCGCTTCTGCCGCCGGGGCGATTATGTCCAGTGCGGTACATGGAGGAAGACAAAGATAGTCTGGTACAGGGCCTCGGCACAATGGGGCAATTGAATATCCTTCTTGCGAAGCATTACGGGGCAAAGAAGGTGATAGCCGCAGACTTCCAGAAGTTTCGTTGCGACCATGCAGGGAGGATGGGGGCCGATCTGGTAGTAAACCTGACAGAGCGGGATTTATTTGATGCTGTGAAAGGGGCCTCCGGCGGGATCATGGCGGATATTGTAGTTGTGGGGCCAAGCTCGACAAAGGCGATGGAGGAGGGGATAAAATGTTGCGGGAGAGGCGGGATCGTCCTTCTCTTCACCCCTACTCCGAAGGAGGAGAACCTTCTTATTAACCCTCACGACATATATTTTAACGAGGTGTCTCTTGTTCCTTCATATTCCTGTGGCCCATTTGACACAAGGGAGGCCCTGGAGCTGATAGAGATGGGAGTAGTGAGCGCGGAAAAGATAGTCACACACAGATACCCGCTTGAACAGGCTGGGGAAGCCTTTAATACAACAGCAGATGCAGGCGATTCAATAAAGGCGATGGTGTTGATGAATACTTAAACAAAACGATGAACCCGTTGTGCCGAGATGATCTCGGTATTCATCCCTGCTTCGTGCAGCGCTGCTGCCGCATCAACGCCCGGCTTTAACCCCCTTGCAATCTCACCCGAAACTATAAGAGCCTTAGCGCCCTTGCTGAAGGAGTCCATCATCCTGTCAAAATCTTTCTTGACCTTTTCCGCATCCTTGCCTATACTCAAAATATGGGATTTGAACCTGCTTATGACGGACGCTCCCACATCTACGGCGGCAAGTTGTATTGTCATTGAAAGGGCTGACATTATATGAAGATACTCCTTTTACTTATCGTTCCGATTGTATTCACAATCCTTTTCATAAAACTTATAATCAGCATCAGATGGCATTACATCTCTTTTGCCTTGCTCTTTATTGTCGGCGCCCTGGCATCAGGGTGGACAGGGTTTATGGCCGGCTCATTGCTTGTTGCCGGCGGCTCATTGCTGATGGCTGCCGCCGGCATTATCATCTATTGTCTTTTGCTCTACCGCCTCTTTGGACAATATAGGTCTTTGTCTTTGTAGGGTTTACCATCTCCGTATATGCGGAAATGTAATCTTCCATTTCACTCTCTGTCATATCCATAACCTCATTATATTTAAATCCCAATTTTAATAAGGCAAGGATGACCTTTTTATATTTTCTTGTCTTCTCCCCGAAAGGATTTCAGCCTTTTTGCCAACCTCTCTTTTGCGTCATTTAAAGCGCCGATATCCACATCATACATATCCATTAAAAGTTCCGTGGTTATTTTGTCTTTCGGCATATCCCCTATGGCTTCAATCTGCCTTGTCAATAAGGCTATTCCAAGATAGGCATTATTGGTATTTGCCCTCTCATCCTCTAAGGCCTCGACAGAATCCCTGACCTTTTGAGGTCTTATGACAAATTCCTTATGCGTCTTTCCGTTATATACAATGCCTACCGGCAATTGCCCTTTTTCTGTAATCATAAGCTCTCCTTTTAATGCGGAACTCGGAACGCGGAATGCGGAATTAAAAACCAAAAAATCATTGTTTTTTTTAAATTCCGCATTCCGCGTTCCGCATTCCGCGTTCCGCATTCCGCGTTCCGCATTCCGCATTCCGC
>JACQYJ010000072.1:0-3217 GCA_016208525.1 Deltaproteobacteria bacterium
CCTCAGCAATCATCTTGCAAAACGCATCAGGAACCCCATCTAAAGGGATGACGATTACGTCAACAGCCTTTAAACCATACCTGGAATTGCCCAGGCCGGCCTGCCTTGTTGTCGAGCAACCAGCAAGAAGTAAAAAACACAAGATCAGAGCGTTCCATTTCATAGGGTCTCCTTTCATTGAACAACGTTTATTATTTTTCTTCCCTTAAGCAACGGACCTTTGACCCTCATCACCTGACAGCAACATCAGTGCCCTTGTCCGCATTGTATATGGAATAGGCTTTTACACCCTTGACCCAGGGCTGGTGGACGATATATTCGCTCTTATGCCAGAAGAAGAGCCAGGGGGCTTCTTCTATAACCCGTTTCTCGGTTTCCATGTAAATTGCGGTTCTCTTCTTTTCATCAGGTTCTATCTGGGCCTCTTCTATCAGTCTGTCTATCTCGTAATCCTTGAATCCGGCCCTGTTGCCTGCCGAGCCCCAGTTGTCGGAATGGAATACCGGGAAGAGGAAGTTTTCAGGGTCAGGATAGTCGGCGCGCCATGAGAGCCAGAAGGAATCGGCCTCACCCTGGTTGACGGCATCCTTGAAGGCGCTCCATTCAAGCTGGACTATTTCTGCCTCAACGCCAATACCTTTCAGATACTGCTGCACCACCTCCATAATGTCAACCGTATCCTGGTCCGCTGCCTGATAAATCCTGAATTTAAGCTTATTCTCAAGACCCGCCTCTTTTAAAAGGACCCTGGCCTTATCATGGTCGTATCTGTAACCCTTGTTCCCGCTCGGCAAAAGGAGATGGGGTATGGGCCCTGCGGCCAGCTCCCCTCTTCCTTCCAGTATTGTTTTTAAAATCCTCTCCCTGTCTACGGCATAATTCAGGGCCTGCCTCACCCTCCTGTCGTTAAACGGGGCCTTCCGGCAATTGAATCCAAGATAGAAGATATTCAGGCCAGGCGACTTCTGCATCCGGCCGCTCCACCTTGACGACTCTGAATACCTTCTGAACTCTGTGGACGGAACCCCCATGATATCAAGATTCCCTGACTCAAATTCTGCTATGGCAGTCAGCTCTTCCGGGATGATCCTGTAAACCACCCCTTTTATCTCTGCCTTTTCGGAGAAATAATCGTCATTGGCTGAAAGCATAAGCTCCCGTCCCCTCCTCCATTCCTTCAGACTGAATGGGCCGGTGCCTATGGGGTTTGAAGAAAACTCCCTTCCTGCCGCGCCCAATGGCACGATATAAGCAGGCGGCATGGCAAGGAGGCTCAGGAATGGGCCAAAAGGCGCCATTATCTCTATCTCAACCGTATATTCATCCAGTACCCTGATCCCCTGAAGATCAGGAGCCGAGCCGTTCATGAACTCCTTTGCCCCTGATATCCTGTCAAAGAGCCATGTCCTGGAAGACCTGGTCTCCGGGCTCAAGACCCTTTCAAATGAATACTTTACATCTTTAGCCTTGAACTCTCTCCCGTCATGAAACCTGACTCCCTTTCTCAGCCTGAATTTATAGGTCTTCCCATCAGCAGATATATTGAAACTCTCCGCCAGGTCAGGGACTATCCTTGACTCCTCATCGAACCTGACGAGGCCGTTAAATATCTTTGCGGCAACAGAACCGCCTGCAACATCTACAATCATTGCCGGGTCGAGGGTGGTGATGTCTGAAGATAGCCTTAAGTAGAGGAATCCAGGGATGCGTTCAGGGCGGGAAGTGCAGCCGGACAGAAGGAACAAAAAGGCAATGAGCAATGAGCAATGGATAAACCTGAAAACGGCAGTTGGCCACGGATAAACACGGATAAAACGAACATCTGAAAAGATAAAAGGCATCACCAAAAAGATGACTCCATATTTTTTTGTAACCCTTTGAAATGTCTGTGTCGCTTAGAAGCGCCTACTTTTGGAAATCCGTGTAAGTCCTTGGCTGAATGCTTTTTATAGGATAAATTGATAAATAGGGCACTCGATGAGGGTTGGCCTTCTATCTTGCGGCTTCCGGCTTCTGACTTCGGCTTTGGTTTATCTGCGTTCATCTGCGGCCAATTCAGCCTTAGTTAAGCCTTTTTCTTAATTAATCTCAAATACATCGCTGCAGTCTTATTTCCCGGATGTCTCTTCAGGACATCCAGCCATTCCTCTTCAGCCAGATCAAATTTAGACAATGTATAGTATGTAACGCCAAGGTTAATGCCAGCCGGGGTATAGTTCGGGTTTTTCCCCTTTGCCTCCTTAAACTCATGGATGGCCTTATCAGTAAGCCCCTTGTCTCTGTATGCTATCCCGAGCTTCACATTTACATCCACAAAGTCCGGCCTGAGGGCCGCAGCCTTGAGGTATTCTGTCAGGGCCTCATCAAGCAGACCCATTTCATGGTATATCTCCCCTGTGCTGAAGTGAAGGTTTGCAAGCTTACCCTTTACGAACGGATCAATCCCTTTCACCTCTGTCTCTGCCACCCCTTTGGCTGCGCCGTAGACCTCCCTGGCCTTGTCGTATTGCCCCATCTCATTATAAGTAACGGCCAGATTAAGAGAGACCTCGGTATATTTGGGGTTGATCTCCAGGGCCTTTTCAAAATACTTTGAAGCCTTGTCATACGCTCCCTTGGCGCAAGATATGAGGCCCAGTTTGTTATATACGTCTGCGAACCTTTGTCCTGCGCCTAAGACCTTCAGGAAAAGCTCCTCTGCAGCGGCATAATCGCCCTTCTGGTAGTATTCTTCCCCTTTTGCGCTCAGTTCCTTTGTATCCATGATTGACCTCCATCTAACTAACTTAATGCTTAGTTGTCACCTAATATCTTCTTAGCTTTGTCAGCATAACTGCTTAGAGGGTAGTCATTACTGAGTTTTTCCAGCAAGGCCCTGCCTTTATCTTTTTCATCAATCTCTATATACGCCTTCGCTGCATAAAAGAGTACCTTGTCCATGGCTGCAAACTCCGGGTACTTGCTTCTTAAGGCATCGAACCTATCCAGGGCAGCCTTGTAATTGCCCTTTCTGAAATAAAAGCTCCCCACATAGAATTCATTCTCAGCCAGATTATTCCTGGCAGTCCCCAGATTCTTCTTCGCCCCATCAGTATATTTGCTGTCAGGAAAACGTGACAAGAGCCTTGCAAACTCTGCTAAAGCGTTCATCGTCGGGGTCTGGTCCCTGTCTATGGTCGGCATCTGGTTGAAGTACGACATCCCTGTCTGGAAGACG
>JACQYJ010000072.1:3234-6173 GCA_016208525.1 Deltaproteobacteria bacterium
TCATTGGTAGGATGCAGCTTCTCAAACTCCCTGTAGGCGGAGATGGCCTCAGGATAGTTCTCGTCCCTGTAATATGAATCTGCTATCCTCAGCTTGGCCTGAACGGTATATTCGCTTGCCGGATATTTTGCATTCAGCTCCTGAAAGGCAGCTATCGCATCTTCATAATCCTCGCGTTCAAAAAAGTCCATTGCCTCTTTATAGATCACATCTGCAGGTTTATCCCTTTTTAACTTTGCCCCACCGCAACCTGCAACGGTCACAAGCAGTGAGATTACAAAGAGTTTCAGCAAGGTCTTCATGGGTGTTGAGACTAATACAACGACAGGATAAAGTCAACTATAAAGGGCGCTTCCTCTATCACTTCGGCGCCTCGTACATGAATTTATCAAGGTAAAGGTCTTTTTTTTCTTGGTTTAGCTTAGAAATTAGGAATTGGGTGTGCGACAAATTTGAGGAACACAATTGGGTACAAAACTTCAAAAATCATTTTTGGAGAAAGCGATGAATAAATGAATAATGAAGGTTTGACCCTCTATCCTTCCCAGATGACAAGGTTGTATCAATCGCCATGAAGGGGTATTTTCAGGGGATATATCTCCTTGGTCGTTGGGAAAGATAATTTTAGGCTTGACAATTATAAAATACAACTTTATAATTTCAATATGTATATAAAAAGAGACTTGCTGCGCACGCTCAAAGACTCTCTCCGCCAATTCCCTGCCGTAATGATTACAGGTCCAAGGCAGGCGGGGAAAACTACATTTCTGCTTCACGAACTTGGGAAGTCCGCTGATTATATCAGTTTTGACGACCCGCTTGAACGGCGCTTTGCGATAACAGATCCAAATGGATTTCTTGACCGGTTTAAAGACCGTCCGGTAATACTCGATGAAGCGCAGTATGCGCCGGAGATATTTCAATATCTGAAGATACGTATAGACAGAGAACGGAAAAAGAACGGACAATGGATACTTACAGGCTCTCAGCAGTTTCAGCTCATGAAAAATGTTACGGAATCGCTTGCAGGACGGATAGCTATCCTCGAACTTCTCCCTTTCGGACTGCTCGAACATAAAGGCAGCGGGTCTCTCGAATCTTTTTTATGGAATGGGGGATATCCTGAACCGTCTCTTTTTCCTGAGAAGAGAGACCTTTGGATACGCTCATACATCCAGACATATATAGAACGTGATGTCCGGCAACTCCAGAACATAAAAGACCTGAGGGCATTTGAATCATTTATAGGGCTTGTTGCAGCGCATCATGGACAGATATTCAATACCGCCATACTATCACGGGATATTGGGGTGTCGCTGCCTACAATCAAGGCATGGGCGGGGGTGCTTGAGACTTCGTATCTCTGTTTTTCCCTGCAGCCTTATTTCAGAAATTTTGGTAAACGGATTGTAAAAACTCCAAAACTCTATTTCATGGATACTGCGCTCGTAAGCGCGATAACAAGACAACCGGACAGCAAATCTTTATTGTCAGGGGCGATGGGGGGCGTGATATTCGAAGGCATGGTCGTGAGTGAGGCTGTCAAGGGTTTTACCATGAAAGGGATGAAACCTGACATCTATTTTTGGCGTTCACATGACGGACTTGAGGTTGACCTCATAATCAGAATCGGCAATAAAATCTACCCTATCGAGATCAAACTGACCTCAACACCCACACAGAAACATCTTGAACCCCTCAATAAATTCAAGGCTATTGCCGGAAATGAAGCGGCTGAAACAGGGGCGCTCGTGTGCAGAATAGAAAAACTCGCCCCTCTCCCCTCAAATAATCTGGCTATCCCCTGGCGCCAGTTCCCCGCATGGCTCCGGTCAAAATTAGATAAAAACAACTAAAAAGTTGTTTTCTCTTGCCCCTGGCCATCACCCATAAAAAAGACAGCGATGATAGATAATGTCAAGGGGAAATTGGCTATTGTAAAGCCAAATTAGAGAGGTTAAACGATTCCTTTTTTTCTTGCCTTGAATGAAAATTGGGGTCAAACCTTCAAAAATCATTTTTGGAGAAAACGATGAATAAATAATGAAGGTTTGACCCTCTATCCTTCGACCCTCTATCCTTCACTACTTTGATAAAGTTGCCTTTATCTTATCAAAGAAATCGTATTTATGGAATATGGAGACCTGGCCCCTTATCTCTTCTTGGGCTTTTAAAAGTCATCTTTTGAGTGCACAGAGAAAAGATTTAAATCAAGGTTTTTCTTTTGGTATTAAAGGGTTTCCTCCGTGTGCTCTGTGGTTTCATTTTTGCTATTCAGTTTTCATAGAACTTTTGACATAATCACTTACAATCTCTTCATCCCCGCCTATCTAAAAAGGATATCTATAGGATTAGGCCCATTTAAAAACAGGTTTTCTGTGGGACTGGACGCAATCTCGCAGGTAAAGGTTAATTAAATTTTGGTAGGAAACACCTGATGCTTCAGCCATCTTCTTGAAGTAGTCGACCACCTCCGTTTCTATGCGTAATGTAATCTGCTTTTTCAGCATCTTGGCGTATGGATTTTTTTTCGATTTTGAAAAGTCGTATTCTTTTCTCATGATAAACGCTCCTCGTAATGTTTTCTTTCCTTTTTGGTCGCCTTGCGAGCAGATATTATGCGTATTACCGTGTCCTCACTGCGATAACAGTGACAAACTGTGAGTATTCTGAGCGTAGAACTCAATACAAGGAGAATAAAGGGTTCCTTTTCTTCCGAATGATCCGGATCGTCAATCAGCCTTGCGTTTTCATCATGAAAGACTGTCTGAGCCTCTTTGAAAGAGATTCCGTGCTTTTTAAGATTCGCCTTGTCTTTTTCGGTATCCCAGGAGAACTCAAGTTGTTTCATATTCGTAAGTATAAATACAATTTAATTACTTTTCAATAGGAAGTCCTAACGCCTCTGCAAACCCATACGGCGAGGACTCAAATTTCAC
>JACQYJ010000237.1 GCA_016208525.1 Deltaproteobacteria bacterium
ATGAAGTTCTCAAACAACTGCCCTATGCGCTTTCTTGATTGGTTGGCGTTTTCAAAGGAGTCGCCTATACAACCGATGGATTGCTGAACTGTATAGATGACCTTGTTGATCTCTTTAGAAGCAATATAGCCCTGCTTTCCCTTTTGACTTGCGGCGGCGTCTTGAAGCTTTTTAAGGTCGTTGAGAAAAGCGACAAATCTTTCAAAGGCGTCTTTAAACTCTGTAACGTCCTCGAAAAAGAGATTGGTGTTCAGAGGCCGGGTAATCTTGTGGCCGTGGGACTGGGCATATTGATAGAAGATGTAGTTTGATTGAAATGGTGAGACTATGCGGGTCGGCTTGTCTTTCTGCATCACCTGAAGGAATGCGTTACAGATGGCAAAGTAATCCTTTAACTGCCCGAAGGCCGAATTGTCCTGTACGCTTGCCTGAAGGTCCGGTAGGCCGATCTTCATCATCGTATCGACTTCCTGCGTTCCGTATTCTTAAAATCGTACTCTATCCATTTTTCTACAGGCCAATCCTCAACCAGATCAATACGCTTTGCCGCCCATCCGCAATATTCAAGGGACATATCACATCCCTTCCATTTCCGATTAAGCTGCTCGGCGGCAACTGCGGTAGTTCCTGAACCAAGGAAAGGGTCTACAAGAAGATCGCCGGGCTTCGAGGATGCAAGGATGAACAGCCTGAGCAACTCCTCCGGCTTCTGGGTCGGGTGCGGAGTCTTTTCATGCATTCCGTTGCATGTTGTTGGTATTTCAATCACATCCTTTGGCTTGGCTCCTTTTGGGTGGGGCTGCCACAAGTAGTCTTTGCTGTTCCTGTTCCCATAGTGGCTGGTTTCGGCCTGGGGATGTTCGGGATATTTTAAGGTATGGTTGCTGTAAGGTATTCTTACGTCGTCAATGTTGAAGGTAAAGTTCCTGCTTTTCCTGAAATGCAAGATGCTTTCGTGGGAGCGGCCCCAATCGGACCCTAAGTTGGCCTTGTTTTTATAGTGCCAGACAATCCACCTACAGCCCTTGAAGAATTGAGAAGCAGGAAGCTTCAGATCGGCAAGTATTTCGGAAAAGCCGCAGATGTAAAGGGTTCCCTCCGGTTTCAAGACCCGCGCTGCCTGCTCAATCCATTTAAGCGACCAGTTGACATACTCCTGCTGGGATTCAAAGGTGTCCCACTCCGCCTTCTTTATGTTGTACGGCGGATCGGCAAAGATAAGGTCAACGGATTCACTTTTCATGGAGCCAAGCCATGCAATCGAATCTCCAGCCCATATCTCGCCATTAGGATGTGAATAATAAAGCTCCGGGGTGTCCGGGTTTAATTGATCGGCATCCAGATCGTGATACATACCTTTGAGAACAGGCTTTCCAAAAAAGAAGGGGATTTCTTTGTTCCGAACATAATCAACGGAAGGCTCTCGCACTTCTTCAACCTGTTTGTGCCTTCTTGCGGTTCTCACTGTCATAGGAGTTTTCATTATTGTTTAAGCTGCCGACCTTGTCAAGGCAGATACATTTAAGAGGCTCACGCAAAAGTTTTTGGCATGGAAGGGGATTGGATATTTAACTCTGTGCTCCTGTTTCCTGTGCGGGCAAATGGCCATTCTCCGCCACAGATTTCTGACCGTGCCCATGCGAATCGTTCTTGTGTCCGTGGCATCCACCTCCGCCGCAACCTCCGGCATGACTGTCCTGGGATTTTGCCCCCTTAGGGACATGCTCGTAGGCGAGACAGCACATAAGCCTGCCGCATACTCCTGATATCTTTGTGGGGTTCAGGGAAAGTCCCTGCTCCTTTGCCATCTTCACAGAGACGGGTCCAAAATCTGTCAGGTAAGAAGAGCAGCATAACTCCTTCCCGCAGGGGCCAACCCCGCCCATCTTCTTTGCCGCATCCCTCACCCCGATCTGCTTCATCTCTATCCTTATATGTAACTCATAGGCAAGGTCCCTGACCAGCTCCCTGAAGTCTATCCTGCCGTCGGCAGTGAAAAAGAATATGGCCCTATTCTCATCAAAGGCATACTCCACTTTGACCAGCTTCATTGGAAGCCCTCTCTCCTTTATCTTTTGCAGACAAACAGACAGGGCCTGCCCTTCCTTCTCCCTGTTCTTCTTTTCCCTTTCAATATCTTCAGAGGTCGCAATCCTCACTATTCTCTTAAGCTCCTTGGTTACGGCCTCTTCAGCCATCTCTCGTATCTCAGTGGCCGCGGTAGCAAGGCTTACACCCATTTCAGTAGCCACTACCACCCTCTCTCCCCTTCTGACGGTAAAATCAGCAGGATCAAAATCATATACCTTGCATGCGTCCTTAAATTTGACGCCTAAGACCTTCAACATAAAAAACCTCCTTATATTAAAAACTAAGAAGTTGAGGGGTTGGGAAGATGAGAAGTTTAGCTATCTATTTTTAACCTCTCATCCTCTTAATTTCTCAACCTCTACTATCCGCCAACCTCATCATCATAACTTCCAGGGCCAACTGTTTGTTTATATTCCGCTTGAGCATATCCTCTGTCTCTGTGATCCGGTCAAACCTTTCGAGAATGACCTCCATAGGCAGGTCCCTGGCCTCATCGTCAATCCTTGAGGCCATATCGTTGTTTATTATACTCCCACCGCCCTTTGAGACAGCCATATCCCTGTATAAAACCTTTAACGCCCTCAGCATACCCCCAAGCCCTTCATCTTTGGCCAACCCCTCTGCCTCTTTAAATATACCAACCATACCATTTCGCTTTAACCCCGTAAAAGATGTAAAGACCCTTTCCCTCTCCTCAAGTATAGTCCCCTCATCTTCACCAAGAGCCTTTCCTATGCTCCCTTCCGTTATCGCGGCTATTATGCGGGCTGATCTGGCGCCTAACCCCTTTTTTTCCACCAGCACCCTCTCCACATCGGCAATGCGGAGGGAGGAGAAGCTGAGCCTCTGAGACCTGGAGACTATGGTAGGGGGAAGGGAATGGAGGTTGGCAGTTACAAGTATCAGGATCGAATCTCTGGGCGGTTCCTCAAGGGTCTTTAAAAGGGAGTTGGCTGCAGGAAGCCCCATCCTGTCGGCGCAGTCTATTATGAATACCCTCTTCTTCCCCTCAAATGGCCTGAACTGAAGGTCATGCTGTAGCTCCCTTATCTGGTCAATCTTTATAAACTGCCCGTCCGGCTCTACAATCTTTACATCAGGGTGATTCCCGTCATCTATTTTTTTGCAGGACACACAGCGCCCGCAGAAATCGGCAACCATCTCCCGGCAGTTCAGGGCCTTTGCCAGAGATACGGCAGTCAGCCTCTTACCGACCCCTTCAGGGCCGGAGAATATGTGGGCGTGGTGCAGCCTACCCCTTTCGATGGATCGATGCAAAACCTTTATGTTATGTTCATGTCCTATTATTTCTGAGAAAGGCATTTACTATTCCCCATATCTCACCATGCATTGATTGAATATCTTTTGCGGCATCAACCACCTTTACCCTTTCATGTTCCTCTTTCGCAATGGCAAGATACCCGTTCCTCACCATGTCATGAAATTCCATAGCTTCTTGTTCAAACCTGTCGTCCCTTATCTCTCTGTTTTTTGAATTCCGCTCCAGAGCCCTCTGTATCCCAATTTTAGCAGGACAGTCAAGGAGGACCGTCAGGTCGGGCCGCAAACCCTGAGATGCAATCTCGTTAAGCCTGTTTATCAGCGACGAATCAAGCCTCCTCCCAAATCCTTGATATGCAACGGTTGCATCTGTAAACCTGTCGCAGATGACGACCTTGCCGTCATTAAGGGCGGGCTTGATCAGTTCGATTATATGCTGGGCTCTGTCTGCGGCATAAAGAAGGAGTTCTGTCTGCGGGGCTATCCCTTTGTGGTCGGGATTTAGAAGTATCTCCCTTATCTTGCTCCCGATATATGTGCCTCCGGGCTCCCTTGTGGCAATAAATGGAAAGCCTTCCAGATTCAATGCCTCGGAAAGAAGCCTGACCTGGGTAGACTTGCCGCAACCCTCTATCCCCTCAAAAGTTATAAAAAATCCCATTGATATGTTACCTAAATCCTGCAATTGGCCGCGATGAACGCAGATAACGCAGATTTTGCTTGTTGGCTTGCCGGCTTGCAAGCTTACCAGCTTTTTTATCTGTGCAAATCCGTGTAAATCCGTAGCTTAATGCTTTTTTTAGGTGTTAGTATATAGGATTTTAGAGGTATGGGCAAGGAGTTTCAGGTATTATCTCAAAGCTCCGCAGTCCTTGAAAGAGTCAGGACGCAGACCTCCTTTGCCCCGCTCCTCTTAAGAACCTTGGAACACTCGCTCACCGTTGCGCCGGTAGTATACACATCATCAACAATGAGAATCCGTTTCCACCTGACATCCCCGCATACCTCAAAGGCCCCCTTCACATTCATCTTCCTCTCCCGCCCGGTCAGGTTCACCTGCGGCTCAGTCCACCTGGTCCTCTTCAGAATATAGGGGTCAACAGGTATCCGCTGCCTCTTCCCTATGGCGTTTGCCAGGAGGAGTGACTGGTTGAACCCCCTCTCCCTGAGCCTCTTTATATGCAACGGCACAGGGATAATGAGATCAAAAC
The DNA here is from genome assembly GCA_016208525.1 of Deltaproteobacteria bacterium. Lineage (GTDB taxonomy): Bacteria > Desulfobacterota > JAENJC01 > JAENJC01 > JAENJC01 > JAENJC01. The sequence continues at coordinate 4,584 of JACQYJ010000237.1, forward strand.
CCTCCAGAGGGTAATCAGCCATAATCGAACCAAGAGGCCTGGAGTATGTTGTGTCATGACCGTATTTGAATCTGTGGATCGCCTTTGATGCTGCATCATCATATACAAGCACACCTCTTGCCCATGAAAAATACCGCTTCCTCTTCATGCAATCGCCGCACGTATGACTCTTGATCGCATCAGATTTAAAAGGGACACCGCAGACATTGCATAATGGGGGAGATATGAAATTTACAGTACCCGCACATTTCGGGCATACCGGCTCCGTTGAGACAGAGTCACAAAAGGTGCATCTGTGGGGGAAGATGAGGTCTAAGAATGCGGAGAAGAGAGGCAGCATAGATTAGTATTCATCCATTCGTTATTGAATTCTTATAAGCATAGAATCTCTCTAATGCTTTCCTGCACCCTTTTTATTTCTAAGATATTCCTGAGCCTTCTTATAGATGTCGTCCACTGTCATTCCTTTGAAAAGCTCCTCCTGAAGTTTCAAATAGTCTCTCTTCTCATAGGAAATCTGGGACAGGAACCGTATGGCGTCAGGCTCTCCCAGCTCTTTGAATAAGACATTCAGGCCTTTTTTTGTTATCTCAGCGTCACTAACCATTTTTTGCATTTTATCTTACCTCCGTCCTGACAAAATCTACAGGGTTTATTATTGCAACGCCTTCTTTGATCAAGCGGCCTTTCTTTACCAGCTTGTCATCACAT
>JACQYJ010000238.1 GCA_016208525.1 Deltaproteobacteria bacterium
GCTTATTGCTTATTTTTTTAAGGAGATAGAAATGAGAGATATAGTTAGCCTGGGATGCACCCAGTGCAAGAGGAAGAATTATTCCACAACAAAGAACAAGAAGACGACTCCTGACAAGCTGGAGTTTAAGAAGTACTGTTCCCATTGCAGGGCTCACACTGTTCATAAGGAAACAAAGTAAACCAGTGGTCGGTGGTCGGTTTTTAAATGCTTTGACTGATCACTGATAACTGATTTTACAGGCCAGTAGCTCTAATGGTAGAGCGCCGGTCTCCAAAACCGGGTGCTGGGGGTTCGAGTCCCTCCTGGCCTGCCAGAAAATATTAAATAAAGGTAGAGGTATATGTTAAGCGATTTTCCTCTACCTTTACCTGTACCTGATCTTAAAAGGGGTGTATATGGAATATGTAGACAAGGCCAGGGATTATTTTAAAGAAGTTTTTGCGGAGCTCAAGAGGGTCGCCTGGCCAACAAAAAAAGACACAATGGCAGCAACCTGGGTGGTGATTATTACAGTCATAATTTTATCCGTATTCCTGGGGATTGTGGATCTCGGGCTTTCACAATCGATAAAGTTGATTATAAAGTAACGGCCGGTAACGGCTAAAAATAGAGGCTGAGAGGCTGAGAGGCTTTTCTATTAACCTTTTGACCTCTTCACCTTTTTGCCTGTTTATGGTCCCCTTATAAAAATTATACAGGAGTCAAAATGTCGCAGCAGTGGTATGTTGTTCACACATACTCGGGATTTGAAAATAAGGTGAAGCAAGCCTTAGACGAGAAGGTAAAGGCTCTGGGAAAGGAAAACCTTGTTTCTGAGGTAATAGTCCCTTCTGAGAAGGTGGTTGAACTGGTGAAAGGGGAGAGAAAGACCACCACAAGGAAGTTTTTCCCAGGTTATATATTGGTAAAGATGGAGCTTAATGACGAGGCATGGCACCTCGTAAAGTCCACCCCCAAGGTGACCGGGTTTGTCGGGGGGTTGACCCAGCCGCCGGCAATATCCGAAGAGGAGGTGGCCAAGATAACCCACCAGATGGCTGAAGGCCGGGCCAAACCAAAGCCCAAGGTGATGTTTGAGGTTGGGGAATTGGTGAGGGTAATTGACGGTCCATTTACCAACTTCACTGGAGAGGTTGAAGAGGTAAAGCCGGATAAAGGCAGGCTCCGGGTTATGGTCAGTATCTTTGGCAGGTCTACCCCTGTGGAATTGGAGTTCATACAGGTTGAGAAAGGATAAGGAGATCGAGAGTCGCAAACCGTGAACTGTAAGCTGTTAAGGTTTACTGCTCGCGACTCACAGCTCAAAGCTTACGATAAAACAAGGAGAATAGAATGGCAAAGAAAATTCAGGCTTATGTGAAACTTCAGTTACCGGCAGGGAAGGCAAACCCCTCTCCGCCAGTTGGTCCAGCGCTTGGTCAGCACGGGGTAAATATAATGGAGTTCTGCAAGGCATTTAATGCCCAGACCCAGGGGCAGGAAGGAATGGTTATCCCAGTGGTAATCACCGTTTATTCAGACCGTTCCTTCTCGTTTATCATGAAGACCCCGCCTGCTCCGATACTATTATTGAAGGCGGCAGGGATACCGAAGGGTTCCAAGGAACCTAATAAGCAGAAGGTCGGCAAGGTCACAAAGGCTCAGGTGGCTGAGATAGCCAAGACCAAGATGCCTGACCTCAATGCGGTTGACCTGGCAGGCGCGATAAGGACAATAGAGGGTACGGCGAGGAATATGGGGATTGAGATAGTAGGATAATTTGAGGGTAGAGATGTCCCGCCGGGGCGTCTATACAATTTGTTTATAAAGGGGAAAAAAATGGCAAAGATTGGAAAGAAGTACATGGAAGCAAAGAAAAAGGTAGGAGAGTTCGATAAGCTGATAGTTTCTGATGCCTTGAAGAAGGTGGTGGAGGTTTCTTATACAAAGTTTGATGAAACCGTAGACGTGGCTGTGAGGCTTGGGGTTGACCCAAAACATGCAGAGCAGATGGTTCGCGGGACGGTATCTCTCCCTCACGGCATTGGCAAGACAGTCAAGGTTGTTGTATTTGCCAAGGGTCAGAAGGAAAAAGAGGCAAGGGACGCCGGCGCCGATGAGGCGGGCAGTGACGACCTTATAGCAAAGATAGCCGGAGGATGGCTGGATTTTGACTGTGCCATTGCTACTCCTGATATGATGGGAGCAGTCAGCAAGCTCGGTAAGGTTCTGGGGCCGAGAGGCCTTATGCCTAATCCGAAAGTCGGCACCGTGACATTCGACGTGGGTAAGGCAGTTGTTGATGTTAAGGCTGGAAGGGTGGAATTCAGGGTAGACAAGACTGGAAACCTCCATGTCCCAATAGGCAAGGTTTCTTTTGGCGCTGATAAGCTCAAGGATAACCTGATGGCCCTCATGGATACGGTGGTAAAGGCAAAGCCGGCAACCAGCAAGGGAACGTATCTTAAGACCATATCTGTGTCTTCTACAATGGGTCCTTCGGCAAAGATAGACCCTGTGCAACTGGGAAGTCTGTTTAGGTAGGAACGTATATCTTTGTAGGGGCAACCCTATGTGGTTGCCCTGGGCGGCCACATAGGGCCGCCCCTACA
>JACQYJ010000073.1 GCA_016208525.1 Deltaproteobacteria bacterium
GAAATTAACAGGTCTCACAGGTACGACAGGGAACTTTCCATATCGCTCATAGACGTAGACCATTTTGGGCATTTCAACGAGCTAAACGGCTATCTGCTTGGAGATACAGTGCTTAAGGATATTGCCAGACTCCTCCATAAAAACCTGAGAAAGGCCGACATTGCCGTGCGTTACACCGGAGGAAGATTTGCCGTTATATTCCCTGAAACCGGGAAGAACGCCGCAATGGCGGTTGCCGATAAACTCTGCACCCTTATAGAGGTGTATCCGTTCCCAAAGAGGGAAAATCAACCGTTGGGAAGAGTGACGGTAAGCATATCTCTTGCTACATATCCAGCCGACGGTGCTGAAACCGGGGAGTTGATAGAAAGGCTGGGAAATGCCCTGGAAAAGTCGGTAAAAATGGATGGGAACAGGGTGATGGATGTGGGAGAGACAGTATGAAGAAGATCCTTATTGTTGAGGACAACGAGATAAACCTGAAGCTTATCAGAACCGTGCTGAAGGCAAAAGGGTTTCTGTTGGCGGAGGCCAGGGACGGAGAAGAGGCCCTGAAAATTGCAGTCGCTGAGAGGCCGGACATAATCCTTATTGACATCCAGATCCCAAAGGCAGACGGTCTTGAAGTAACCAGATGGATAAGGGCAATGGATGACCTTAAAGATAGACAGATAATAGCGATTACAGCCCATGCTATGGAGGGAGACAGGAAAAAGTTCCTTGAGGCGGGGTGTGACGGCTACATATCAAAACCAATAAACACAAGAACCTTCATTGACGAGATTGAAGCGATATTGATACAGAAGGCTGAAAGGATGAAGAATGCGGGCTGAAGGCAAAATGAAAAGGATGAAGGATGAGGGATGAAGGCAAAATGAAAAGGATGAGGGATGAGGGTTGAATATAAAACCCAAAAGGGTTCCAATTCATCCTTCATCCCTGTTTGTTATAGGCGAATTCGGCCTGATTAAGAGGATTGCGGGGAAGGCAGAGAGAAAAGATAAGTCCGTCCTTGTTGGAATCGGTGATGACGCGGCGGTAATTACCCGCTCCATCCCCCCCTTAATAAGTGGGCGCAAAGGGGGGGTGTCGCCCCTGCTGGTAACAACCGATTCCCTTATAGAGGATGTGCATTTCAGACGGGATTTTCCGCCGGAGGCCATAGGATGGAAGGCCCTGGCAGTAAATATAAGCGATATCGCCGCAATGGGAGGAGTCCCGGAGCATTGCCTTCTTTCGCTTGGGATACCTGACGGGATATCAATCGAGTATATAGATCGTTTTGTCAGGGGTATGACTGAAGCAGCTGAGGAATACGGGCTCTCCCTGATCGGGGGGGACACAACCTCATCTCCTGACAGGCTTTATATATCCGTTACAGTATTGGGGAAGGGGAGCGATAATGTATTGCTCAGGAAGGGGGCAAGGGCTGGAGATGTTATATTTGTCACAGGGACGCTGGGGGATTCGGCGCTGGGGCTGAAGATAGTTGAAGAGTCGGGAGTCGGGAGTCGGGAGTTTGGAGCTAAATTCCGCAATCCGCAATCCGCAATCCGCAATCAACTGATTGAGCGCCATCTGAGGCCTACTCCAAGGGTCAGGGAAGGCATACAACTGGCAAATATCGGCATGGTCACATCTATGATAGACATAAGCGACGGACTCCTGTGTGACCTTGGGCATATATGCGAGGAAAGCAGGGTGGGCGCCAGGATACGGATTGACGAGCTTCCCCTTTCCCAGGGGTTCAATGCGCTCTCGGCCAAATATGGCGGAATAGAGCTTGCCCTGAGCGGGGGTGAGGATTACGAACTTTTGTTTACAGTGCGAAGCAAAGATGTTAAAAACTTCATGAGTATGACCGAAGGGACAAAATATACGCCCATAGGCGAAGTATCGAAGGACAGGGTAGTTGAGGTAATTGAAGCCGATGGCAACAGGTATCTTCCCAAAAGCAGCGGATACGAGCATTTCAGAAGGTAAAGAGAGGCTGCTGTTGCCCCAGAGGGACACAGCGGCCGTCCATTACTCGGAAGCCGCCTTTAAGGCAATAAGGGATATCCTCTTTGAAAGAGAAGGGTTTGATTTAGATTCGTATAAAGACAAATGCATCCAGAGGAGGATATCGTTTCGGATAAGGACGTCAGGATGCAGGAGCACTGAAGAGTATATTGAACTCCTCAATAAGAAGGAAGAGGAGGTAAAGAAGCTTCTTAACGCCTTAACGATAAATGTAACGGAGTTTTTCAGGAACCAATCCACCTTTGACAAGCTGAAAGATATCGTATTCCCCGACATATTTGCGGCAAAGGGAGGGAGTGGAACGGTAAGGATATGGAGCGCGGGGTGCGCCAGTGGAGAAGAACCATATACCATTGCCATAATCCTGAAAGAGTTTTTCTCCGAAGAGTTAAAAAGGTCCAACATAGAAATAACGGCCACCGATGTAGATGAAGGGATTCTGAAAAAGGCCGCTGAAGGTCATTATCAAAGGGACAAGCTGGTCGGCATGGTCCCCGAGCTGAGGGTCAGGTATTTTAAGGAAGATGGCGATAAGTACAGGCTTTCCAGCGAGATAAAAAAAATGGTATCTTTCAGGAAAGAGGATATATTTCAGGAAAGACTGCACAGGGACAAAGACCTTATCATCTGCAGGAACCTGCTGATATATTTTTTCAGAGAGAAACAGGAGTGGGTACTGAATGAATTCTGGAAAGCCCTCAATCCCGGCGGATTTCTTGTCCTTGGCAGGGCGGAGATCCTGGTAGGAGAGAGCAGAAAACTGTTTTCAACTATATGCCCGAGAGAAAGGATATATAGAAAATCGTTTTAAAGATAAGGTAGGGGCGGCCCTTTGTGGCCGTCCTGTTTATGGCAACCACGTAGGGTTGCCCCTACAATAATACAGGAGGTTCGTTATGAGAGTGGAACTTGGTCAAAAGTTTATTATCGGATTCATACTGGTAATAGGGGCTGTGGTGATGGTCCCTTACCTGACCGGTTTTCTCCAGATGGAGGGCTGGATTAACCAGCTTATTTCTACTTTGGCAGCCATTATCGTGGGGCTCACGATAGGGATATTCATGGCAAGAAGCTTTAGCAAGGACTTCAGGGAGATTACTTACTCCGCAGAGATGATAAGCAAGGGGGACCTGACTCATAAGGTTTCCCCTTACAGTAAGCTGTTCCCTGATGAGACAGCAGACATTGCTGACGCTATAAACATGATGCTCTCAAACCTGCAGGACCTGGTCAGGCACATAAAAGAGGTGTCGGACAGGGTCTCTGAGGCAGCTCAGGGACTTTCTGCGACTGCCGAAGAGATGAACGCATCTACCGAGGAGATCGGTTCTACCATGCAGCATGTCTCAAAGGGGGCAGAGCAGCAGGCCGAGCTGGCTGAGAGGACATCGAGGCTTATAAAGGAGATGGCATCGTCCATAGAGCTTATAGCCATAAGCGCAAAAGATGCTGCGGATTCGGCCACTTCAACCAGCCGTACGGCAGAAAATGGCGGGAATATGGCGCAGGCTGCCATGGAAAAGATGAGAAAGGTGTTTGACAGTATAGATGATTCCAGGGCATCTGTCATGAACCTCGGCGACAAGGTAGGTCAGATCGGCAAGATTGCCGATGTTATAACGAGGATCGCCCAACAGACCAACCTCTTGGCCCTGAACGCAACCATCGAAGCAGCCAGGGCCGGTGAATATGGAAGGGGATTCGCTGTGGTTGCAGAGGAGGTGCGCAAACTTGCGGAGAGTACGGCCAACTCTGCTGAGGAGATCACTGCTATCATCGAGGAAGTAGAAAAGGAAAGCGGGAAGACACTGGGATCAATGAAGGAAAGCACAAGGGAGATCGAGGCAGGGAAAGAGGTCATAAATACTACAACAAAATCGTTTGAGGATGTAGTAAGGATCGTCATGGAGACAACCATGAAGGTTAAGAAGATATCCGATCTATCCCAGAAAGGGACTGAAGGGGCAGAAAAGATGGTCAAGGCCATAGATGAGATAGCAAAAGTGGCAGAAGACAACGCCGCGGCAACAGAGCAGATATCCGCAGCGACTGAGCAGCAGACCGCCTCCATGGAGGAAATGGCAAGGGCGGCCCAGGACCTGTCCGATACCTCCGAGCAGCTGAAAGGCGTTGTATCCAGGTTCAGCGTATAAACAAGAGCGGGGTTGAGAGAGGTCAGATGCAGCAGGTAATGACATTTCAGATTGGGAACGAGTTTTACGGCATTGATATCGCAAAGGTCAGTGAGATAGTGGAGTTTACTCAACTGACTCCTGTACCCAAGTCCCCTGTATGGGTAAGCGGGATATTGAACCATCACGGACGGATAGCTTCCGTATTGAACCTCTCCACTTTTTTCGACTTCACTCCTGCGAGTGAGAACAATTTAAGGAGGATTGCTGTAATAGACAATCCGTCAATGGATATCGGGGTCCTCCTGGAGGGGCATTTAGAGGTTGTCTCTGAATGGGAAGTCAAGACAGAGATATCGGCTGATCCGGAATTTCTGAAAAGCAGATACATAGTCAATGTACTGGTTTCCAAGGGGAGAGTCGTCAATCTGCTTGATACGGACAGGCTCATAGCCGACCTGGATGGATACTTTACATAAAGGTGCATAGTCTGTAGGTATTTAGGTGGATACGGTGACCTAATAGACTACAGTCTAAACAACCTGAGTAGTTACAAATAAGGAGGGAATATGTCTTACAAGGTTCTTGTAGTTGATGACGCAGCCTTTATGAGGAACATGATCAAGGATGTCTTTGGCTCAATCCCCGGGTTTACAGTGATCGGGGAGGCTTCCAACGGCATAGAGGCGATTGAGAAATACAGGGAGCTGCGCCCTGACCTGGTTACCATGAATATCGTGATGCCGCTCAAGAGCGGAATAGAAGCGAACAGGGTCCTGGGGATAAAATAGAGGGGACTGTCCCTATTTACGGACGCAGCGCAGCGTAGTCGTAGAACAGGGACTGTCCCCGGCAAAGGATGCCGTTTTATGGATATGTCCAAATACAAAAGCATGTTTTTAACTGAGGCCAGGGAACATCTCGGTAATATGAACCAGGTTGTGCTTGCTCTGGAAAAAGACCCTGGAGACAAGGGGAATATAGATTCACTTTTCAGATCGGCCCATTCAGTTAAAGGCATGGCTGCATCTATGGGTTATAATGATATAGCTGAGCTGAGCCATAAGATGGAAGATATGATGGACACGTTCCGCAAGGGTGAGATGTCTGTAACGCCGGAGGGGACCGACATCCTTCTGGAAGGAGTTGACGCCCTTGGGCAGCTGGTTGATGCTGTGGAACAGGACAGGACATCTGATCTGGATGTCTCTGGAATAATAGAAAGGATCAAGGGGTACGGGGCACAAAGGTCAGTGGTCAGCGGTCAGGGGTCAGCAAAACCGGCCGCCGACCGCCGACCGCCGACCACTTCTTTAAACCGACGACTGACCACCGGTTTCAATATTTCCATAGAAATCTCTCAGGACTATCCGGCGCCTTCTGTCATGGCCGTCCTG
>JACQYJ010000041.1:0-6823 GCA_016208525.1 Deltaproteobacteria bacterium
CTCCTCTCTTCAGCAAACCCCTGGGACAGATGAAGCAAAATAATAAAAACGGGGACCAATATAGTCTTGGCTAGCGAGGGACGCATTGTAAAAAACCTCCTCCAGTTTATATTTCTTAGATCATCAAAAAGGGAATATACCACAGGCGTTATCAAAAGTGTAATCAGCAGAGAAAAGGTCTGCCCTCCAACCATCACCATGGCCATAGAGGCCCTGGAAGCGCTTCCATCTCCTTTGCCCAAGGCTATCGGTAGCATACCGAAAACGATGGAGATGGTCGTCATCAGGATAGGCCTTAGTCTTACATGGTTAGCCCTTATTATCGCTTCATCCCTCGTAACTCCCTGTTCCCTCAGGGTATTGGTATAGTCCACCTGGAGGATAGAGTTCTTCTTGATTATCCCGAACAGCATAAGCACACCTATCATACTGTAGACATTCAGTGTCTTTCCGGTCGCAAGAAGGGCAAAGAGACCGAACGGAAGGGATATGGGAAGGCACGCCATGATGGTGAAGGGATGGACAAAGGAATTGAACTGGGATGCAAGGACCATGTAAATAAATATCATACTTAGTATGGTGGCCATAGTGAAGCCCAGCATGGCCTGATTCATCGTCTTTGCCCTTCCAGTAAACATAGTGGAATAGTCTTGGGGGAGATTCATGGAGTCTATCTTCTTCTGGAGAAGCGCCACCGCCTCACCCAGCGCCATCCCTTCAAGGTTTGCCAGGATTGTAACCTGCTTTTCCCTGTCTTGCCTGTCTATCTGGGCAGGGGCCTTCTCTTCGGACAGTTCCACGAAGTTATCAAGTCTCATCGGCACTCCTTTTGATGAAGCAACAGTGAGCCTTGATATTACCGACTGGTCCTTCCTGTAGTCCTCCATCAGCCTGAGAAGGACTTTATACTGTTCATCGCCGTCCTTGAACTTTGTAACCTCCTCTCCTCCTACCATAGTCCTAAGACTTCTGGAAAGTGAATCTATGGTAACCCCAAGTTCAGAGGTCCTGTCCCTGTCAATATTTACCCTTACCTCAGGCTTCCTTAGGGAAATGGAGGTATCCACATCCACTATCCCCGGGATTGCTCTTGCATGGTCAACGATCTCCCTGGCGTAGATATCGAGCTGGTTCAGGTCCGGCCCTCTCAGCACAAGGTTCACGGCAGTCTGTCTGAATCCCCCTCCGCTTATCATACCTACGTTCTGGACACTTACCCTAAGCTCCGGATATTTCTTCAAGACCTTCCTGGCCTCAGACATGGAGTCCCGCTGGGAAAAACTCCTCTCCTTGATAGGGGACATTGCCACATAGATAGACGCATTGGTTACCGATGCAGTTTCTCCTGCGCCTATTGTGGTAAAGGCATGAGTGACTCCAGGGAGCTTGAGCACCTCCTCCTCTATCCCCCGAATTATACGGTCCGTCTTTTCCAGAGACGAGCCCTCCGGGGCCTCTACAACTATTTCATACTCGCTCTGGTCATCGTCAACAACCAGTTCCTTTCCGACCCTCGGGAATATATAGAAGACCGTTGAGAATATGGCGACACCGATTACCACCATTATTAAGCGGTGCCTCAGTGACCATTTGAGCATAACGCCATAGGCCCTGTCTATTATTGTATAAAACTTAGATTCTTTGGAAACCTTATGCCCTCCCGGCTTGAGGAATCTGGATGCCAGCATGGGAGTAAGGGAAAAAGCCACGAAAAGGGATATCATTATGGCAACTGTGGCGGTAATTCCGAAAGAAAAGAAGAACCTTCCGGGAAGCCCTGGCATAAAGGCTACTGGCAGGAATATGACGACCAGCGACAGGGTCGTTGCCATCACCGCAAGGCCTATCTCTGATGTTGCCGCAGTTGCTGCCTTCATGGGGGTGTAGCCCTTCTCCTCAATATACCTGAAGATATTTTCAATGACTATGATGGCGTCGTCAATGACTATCCCTGTGCAGATGGCAAGGGCCAGCATAGTCATGTTGTTCAGGGTGAATCCTAAAAACTTTATTGCTGTGAATGTTGCTATTATTGACGCAGGTATCGATATGGCTGATATAAGGGTGCTGCGCCAGTTCCTCATGAACAGGAGGACAACTATGCTTGCCAGCAGGCTCCCAATAATAAGGTGGTCCATGACCTCGTTGTATGACTTCTTTATGAACCTGGAGCGGTCCCTGACCACCTCCATCTTTATGTCCGACGGCAGCGCTGACCTCAATACATCCATCTTCTTCTTGATGGTCTCGATCACCTTTACAGTGTTGGTTCCAGACTGCCTCCTTACCAAAAGGGATACGGCATTTTGTCCGTCTAACCTCGATATGGTCCTTGGCTCCTCAAAGGTGTCATCCACCCTTCCTATATCTGAAAGCCTTATTGGGACACCGTTGACATTAGCAATAAGGATGTCGTTGAAATCCTCGACGGTACTCAGCCTTCCCATAGTCCTCAGAACGGCCTCCTTTTCTCCATGGGTTATCCTTCCGCCCGGGACTTCCGCATTCTGGGCCCCTATTGCCATCGCCACCTGATCAATCCCAAGGCCATAGGCGTTGAGCCTGTTTATATCAACAGTTACCTGTATCGCCCTCTCCCTTCCGCCCACCATGGTGATCGACCCAACGCCGTTGACGGTCTCAAGCGGCTCCTTTATCCTCTTTTTTGCCAGCTCTGTCACCTCTCTGGCGGAACGCTTCCCTGAAACGACTATGGCCATGACCTGGGCCGCATCAGGGTCCATCAGAGGTTGTAATGGTAACAGTAGGGAAATCCACCTTCGGAAATGTATCCAACCCGAGGGTGAAATAAGACATGAGTCCAACAACCACCAGGAATGCTATAATCATAGTGGCAAAGACCGGATATTTAACGCTTATGTCGGCTAATTTCATTTTAAAACCTCAATATTCGCCACAAAGACACAAAGGCACAAAGAAAAGCTTTAACCTAAATCCTGCAATCGAACCACAGAGCACACGGAGGAAACCCTTTAATACCAATAGAAAAACCTTGTTTTAAATCTTTTCTCCGTGCACTCAAAGGGTGACTTTAAAAACTCTATAATTTTTAAAATCAAATTTACGAGAACACAGAGAATAAAAGGGTTTTAAAAGGTTTTTATACTCAAAATTTATCTCTGTGACCCTGTGGTTTGCAGTTTTTAGGTTTAACAGCTATTTATCTTGGTGTCTTGGTGCCTTAGTGGCAAGATTATTTTTTAATTTCTACCTTGACTCCTGTTGAAATCTTGTTCAGTGCGGAGGTAGCAATAACCTCCCCTTCCTTCACGCCTTCGGTTATCTCAAGCAGATTCTCTACCCTCTCTCCAACCTTGATAAGCCTCTCCCTGGCTTCGCCGTTCTCTATGATGAATACCTTCTTTATACCGGCAAAAGCGATCAGGGCCTCTTCAGGCACAAATACTGCCTTATCGGCAGTCTTTGTTACAACCTTTCCTTTTGCAAAAAAACCCGGTTTCAATATTCCATCCTTATTCGAAAATGCGGCCTCTAAGGGTAGAGTCCTTGTCTTCGTATCAAGAGAGGGACTCACTCTAACTACATACCCTTCAAAAACCTTCCCAGGATATGCCTCGACTTTAATGAATACCTTCATCCCCTTACGAACATCTCCGGCTGCCCTTTCCGGGACAGACGCCTTGAGCTTGAGCGGCGACAGAGCCACGACTGAGGCCACAGCCGACTTATCATCAACATAGTCGCCGGCATTTACAAACCTCTCCTTAATGACACCTGAAAATGGGGCAACTACGTCAGTATCTCTGAGCCTCTTTGTCGCCATTTTAAGTGCGGCCTGCCTCTCCTTTACGGTTGCCTCCAGCCCATTAAGCGATTCCCTCGCCTCATCACTCTCCCTCTCGGATATTAGCCCTTTTTTGAAAAGCCCATCCGCTCTGTCCCTGTTCAGCCTTGCCAGTTCTAACCTTGACTGGGCCTCCTTAAGCGCCTGAGTTGCCTGCTCATGTAATATCCTGTACTCCTCGGAATCAAGCCTGGCGATTAATTCCCCTTTTTTTACTGCCTCTCCAAGGTTTTTATATATTTCCAGCACCTTTCCCTTTACCTCCGCATTAACATCGGCCTCAGCTTCAGCCTGGAGTTCTCCGACAAACAACAGAGACCTTTCTACCGGCCTCAACTCTGCCTTTGCCGTAGTAATAAGGACGCCTTTCCTTTCTTCCTGCTTAACCTCTTTCGGCGTTTCGGAATATACCCAAATGGCAGGGGTCAACAACATACAAGCTATTATTACGGCCCTGATTCTAAACATTAATAACTCCTCCTTCAATGGTCTTTAGTACGTTATCAAGGGACATCCTTAGCATTGACTTAAACACCTTGACCTCTTCCTCGGTAAACCCTTTTAATATATCTGCATTGAGGTCTATCGCTATACTACAGAGAGCTTTCTTAAGGGCCTTCCCCTCTTTGGTAAGAACGGCCTTTGTGACTCTCCTGTCACCCTCATCCCTTACCTTACTGATAAAACCCTTCTTCTCCAGCCTGTTGGCAATCCCGGTGATGGTGGGTTTATCGCAATACATACTCCTGCCGATATTGCTGAGAGGCTGACTGTCCTTCTCGAACAGCCTTGCCATAAACCCAAACTGGGGACCTGTGAGGCCATACTCCTTAGACCTTTCCTCAAAGGACCACTTCATAGCTGTAGCAAGCCTGTTCAGGAGGAACCCAAAGCTCTCATTAACCTTGTAACTGTCCATGGGAATAATAGTTAGCATACTAACTATTATATGTCAACATTTCGGCGTGTCAATTCGTGGTGAGAGGGTCTACGACAATGACCCTCCCCCGGCAGGAGCCGGGGGCTTCCTCGACCAACAAACAAGTTTGTGTCCTTCGGACAGCCGCAACATCACCAGACAGGAGTCTGGTGTTTTATGCGGGCATAATAAAGAGAACCGTCCCCTTTACTTCTAATAAAGAGAACCGTCCCCTTTACTTCGCTTCTTGGTGTTTGATGCGGGCATAATAAAGAGAACCGTCCCCTTTACTTCGAGAACCGTCCCCTTTACTTCCTTTACTTCTTGACACAGGGATGAGGCGAAGAAGGTTGCCTCTGCCATTGAAGTCGGTTTTGAAGTTATAGAGAAGAAGGCAGAAGCGGTTGCCCTTCAAAAAAAGCTGGAACTGAAAGATGAACTGACAAAGGAACTTGCCACAAAGGCAGATTTATTGACTTTAAGAGAAGAGTTTTTGGGTGAAATAAAGGTTCTCAGGCAAGAGATGCAAACTATAAAAGTTGAGATTGAAGGGAAGATTGCGACACTGCGAATGGAATTTAGAGTTTACTTTGTAATCCTTTTGGCGGTTATAATCCTTGTAAGCCCAAGGGCAATAGACTTGATAGCGAAGTTTTTGGGGGTTATAAAGTAAGTATAACAGAGATTTGCGATTTCTGAATAATCCTGCTTATTCTGTCCATACCTGTTACGTATAGGGTCGTTAATTTAAGTTAAAGGGGACGGTTCGATTGTGCGGCCAGGCAAGGTCGTGTAATCAAGCGGGTGTGAATCCCGCCCCGTGGATTTGACGCTTGAACCTTAAAAAAGGAGGGCGTTGCCAGGTCTCCTATTGACAACGCTACCAATTTATTTAATTCATAATTTATAGCCCCTATGTCTTTGAACTCTGGACTTTGAATTTATAACTGTTCAAATGACATATAGCCACGGCCAAGGCGTCCGCTGCATCGGCCTGGGCGACCTCAGGGAGATTCAGCAATACTTTTGTCATCTTCTGGACCTGGTCCTTTGAGGCCTTTCCGTATCCCACCACTGCGCTCTTGACCTCCATCGGCGTATATTCAAAAACCTCTTTGCCTGCATTCACTGCGGACAGTATTGCGGCCCCTCTGGCCTGTCCGAGTTTAAGGGCGCTGCCGGCATTCATGGAAAAGAAGATGTTTTCTATGGACACCGCCTCAGGATCATACTTCAGTATGACCTCCTGAAGCCCTGAGTATATCTCCTTTAGTCTCAGATATAGTAGAGTTTTAGAGGTGGTGACGATGCAGCCGTTGTCTACATGAACCAGCCTGTTCCCCTGTTGCTCAACGATACCATACCCGGTAATGTTGCTGCCGGGGTCTATACCGAGGACTCTCATAGTCTATAGCCTGCGGGGACAGTCCCTGTTCTACGACTGCATTTCATTTCGTCCGTAAATAGGGACAGTCCCCTCCTCATTATCCTAATGCCGCTTCTGCTTCAGCAGAAAGGTTGAAGTTCGCATATACCTTCTGCACATCGTCGTTGTCCTCAAGGGCGTCCACAAGCCTCAGCATCTGCTCCGCCTCCCTGGGGCCAAGTTCTATATAGTTCTGCGGGAGTTTAGTTATCTCCGCCATTGTGTATTTGAACCCCTTTCCGTCAAAGACTGCCTTTATCTTTTCAAAGTCCGAGGCAGCAGTTATGACCTCAAAAGAACCGTCATCTTCTCTGATATCCTCTGCTCCTGCATCAAGGCCGACTTCCATGAGCCTGTCTTCAGTGACAGAACCCTTCTCAAACACAAAGTATCCCTTTATTTCAAATATCCACCCCACACTTCCGGACTCGCCCATATTACCATTGTTTTTGCCGAATATATGCCTGATCTCAGCCACAGTCCTGTTCCTGTTGTCTGTCATAGCGTCAACAAGGATAGCAACGCCGCCAGGGCCGTAACCCTCGTAATTTATCTCCTCGTAACTCACCCCTTCTAACTCGCCGGCGCCCTTCTTTATCGCCCTGTCTATATTGTCCTTGGGCATGCTTATCGCCCTGGCGGCATCGACAGC
>JACQYJ010000041.1:6897-7869 GCA_016208525.1 Deltaproteobacteria bacterium
CGACAGCGGTCCTAAGCCGGGGGTTCCCCGACGGATCTCCGCCGCCCATCTTTGCGGCAACCATTATCTCCTTGGTCAGCTTTGTAAATGCCTTACCTCTCTTTGCGTCCGCAGCCGCCTTCTTGTGCTTGGTAGTCGCCCATTTCGAATGACCTGACATTTAAAACCTCCTGGATTCTATTGGCAATTGGCCTTCAGGCCGCTTTCTGTTTTTGCTTATTAAATCGAATACCCTCTATTCCAGAATTGAATTGTACCAATTTACTCCACTGTATTTCGCCCTCGAAACAAAATTCGTTCATAAACTCAAGAGTAAACTTATTGATTACTTTGGGGTATAATTTTGAGAATTTTTCATTTTCCTCTTTTGCCCTATGACCAAGCGGTTCTATTATTTCTGTGTATAAATCTTCATTGTCAGAGATAAATTTCCAGAATCTTTGGCCACAGAGTTTTTGATATTCACCTTTCTCTGGTTTATTATCCCTACCGTAACAACAGCCATTGACTGCAATGACATGTATCTTGAGATTATTTGTTTTTAAGATTTTAATGGCCTTACGAAAATTGGCTTTCATCTTTTCAATTTGGTCCCTATTCCCCCACTTCGGCCCTGATTTTATTGTAACAATATAGATAATACCGTCTTTAGTAACCTCCAAATCTATTCCTTCCGCAGCAGACTTCTTTCCCTTATAAACTCGACTGCAAATAAAAATAGCAAGGCCCTCAAGGAAATCCCCAAAAATTGTCTCCTCTTGAGAGGATAGATGGGCATCCAGAAGTACCTTAACTAAACCTTGATGCACTCGTAAAAAGTCCCAAATCACCCTTCGACAAGCTCAGGGCGAACGGTGGTCTGGTTGAAATCATTGACTTTATTCCGTTCGTGGTGAGCTTGTCGAACCACAGAAAAGACTTTTTACGAATGAATCAACCTTCAGCAGTTAATATGTTCTTTGCTTTAAATAG
>JACQYJ010000061.1 GCA_016208525.1 Deltaproteobacteria bacterium
CTTTGCGGGTTGGCTGTGAGCCTGATCCGTTCCTGGATGGAGTCAGTGTTTATAGTTATCGTGTCGTGGGCCTGGTATCCACAGGCGTCTGTAGCTGTGACGGTTATGGTGTTTTGCCCTTGCTGGAGGGGTGCAATTCCGGCAAAGTTTGTGTCTTGAGTTTCCGCTATTCCTGACCACTGACCACCGGCCCCTGACCACTGAAGTGCAACGCCTGTTTCTCCGAAGGCATTATAAAGGCTTCAGTTTATTATCGTTTTTGATTTGTTGATGGCGCTGCCACGGGCTGGGGAGGAAATATTTACCTCAAGGCATCCTGAAATGCATTCTATCGTTACTGTTATATAGGCACCGGGTTTACCTTCGACCTCAACCTCCATCAGGGTTTCTCCCTCCGGCAGAGTAATAGTTTTTTCTACTCTGGTTGCCTTTTTGTTGAAATCATCTTCTTCTACGATTTCTTTTCCGTTTATCTCTATCTCGCCTGCACTAACCCTTGTCTTCTTTTCTTTCTTCTCTTCTTCTTTTTTGTCCTTATCTTCATCCGTCTCACCTTTGTCTTCTTCTGTGTAGTAACCATTTTCTACGATGAGTTTGTAGATTCCTGATAAGGCGCAGACTTGAAAGGTTTCTTTTGTTTTTTCAGGTTTTCCTTTTTCCCTGGTATATGTCTTCGGCCCAAAGATGGGCGGGGATTGGGCGAAACTGACGGTAGTAAAAATAATACTAATGCATAATGCAGCCTGAAAACAGAGGTTTTTCCTATTCATGATTTTAAGACCTCCTTAAACTTGCGGTAGATTATTTATAGCTTTTCAAGCAAATCAAAATACTGCTCTCTTGTCATGCCAACTGTCCGCATATTGTTCTTGATGATTTCTATGTCAATCTCCTCATATTCCGGAATAACTACCGCACGTTTTGCGCCCGGACGTGTCAAAATATGGTGGGAACCCTCTTTTCGCTTATATACGCAGCCAAACTTCTGAAATATCTTTAGAAGGGTCTTGTAATCAGCAGGTGTTATCCGAGCCATGCCTACACTAACACCATAGATTTTTCAAATCCCATAATTTCCTGTCTCGGGACAATGTCGTCATCCCTGGTTTCAAAGCCGCATTCAAGGAGGTAATCTTCAAGCGTCCCCATCTCTTTCATTTCAGCAAACTGTATTTTTATCACCTCAGAAAGGTTTTGTTTGGCTTCCTCGAATGTTCTTCCCTGTGAGATAAAATCCAATTCAGGCGTCCGGGCCAAAAACCACTCTCCCTTTTTCCATATTTCAACAGTTAACTGTAATTTCACTCTAAAGACCCTCCCTTAGCTTTTGCCGCATTTTAAAAACCTTGTCAGTCTACCACAACAAGCACCCTTGTCTGCTCAAGAAAGCTAAGGTTCTTAGAGACATCCCTAAGTCCCGCAGCATCGGCGTTGCTTATCACTATGTCGCTTCCGCCGGAGCCTGTTGTCTTAAGCCCCTTTACCACTATCGGGTTTGCAGTCACCCTCTCGTTCTGCTTTGCAGCGTTAACGTCCTTGGCATATCCGACAATACCCTGTTTTATTGCGAACTCTCTGCTGACGTAAGCCGACCCGTAAACCTCCTTGCCGTCCTCATCGAGTATCTTTGGAGACATGGCAGGCCTTGCCCCTGTTCCCTTCGCATCAATTATTAATCCTGTGTACACCGGACTCCCTGCCTTTGGAACTGCCGCGGAGCCGAGGTCGGTCAGATTACCATAAACAGTATCGGCCAGGCCGCCAGTGATCGGCACCTCTATGATTACCTCAACGCCGCCGTCAGAAAGATACTTCGTCTTGACGACCCTGGCGCCCTTCACTGTTCCTTCAACCCTTGAATTTATGACGTCGCTTTGAGTCGTAAAGTTTACGACCGATGTCTGAGAGTCTATCCTGACCCCCTTAACTGTCTCAAGGAGATTCCTCATGGCATCGAGCTTCGCCGCCCTCTCTGCGCCGAGCCTCGCAACAGCCACATTTGGGGCCTCAGGGTTTGGGGCTCCGCTGCCAACAGACCTGATCACATTTGCCGACCAGTTCACCTCTCCAGTGCCCATTGTTTCAACAACCTGGTCTCCGCCGTCAAAAAGGCCGGCGTAAGTTATCCCGAAGGAGAAGGCGAGAGAGATAAAAAGAAGTACTGAGAGTGACTTTCTTAACATGACAACCTCCTTGATTTTTCTGTTGCGATATTTTAAAAATGATGGGACGGTAAAAAAAACGGAGCCACAATTATTATAATATTTGAGCCTCTTGCAAAAGTCCTTAAATACAGAGCACACCGAGAAAATGATGAGAGGCACAGAGGACAAAATTATTAATATTTAAGAAAAATCTCTGTGTTTCTCTAATTAATCTCTGTGAACTCTGTGGTTCAAATAGTTTTGCAATTACCTATAGAGAATAATTTTCAAGAATATTATAGACGGAAGCATACCATCAAATTTTGCTTTGTCAAGCCATTAAAAAAGGCCTCTAACAAGAAATCTATCAACTTCCATTAAGTCTGAGCCAGCCCGCCTGCCACATTCTCTGGCATACCCTGCGTCTTAAAAAATCCTATTGGCCCTAACAAGCCTCTTTATGTAATACCTTTCCCTTACGGAACTCTTTTGCGGCCTGCTCCCGGCTGGTCCTTGGAAGCTCCATTCCCTGGTCTCTGTATACCCTCCTGGTAAAGGCCGAACAGTCAATTCCATTCTCCGAATCTCCGCCGAATCTGTACGGGATCCCTATATACCGTTCAATGGAGGAATTGAGCCTGTCTGTGTCCAGATTGCCGCTTCTGCCTTGCTCCGCAGCCCTCCGAGCCATTGCGCCGATCTCCTTTCTTCTCTTCTCCTCCTTTTCCCTGGCCTTCTGCTTCTTTTCCCTCTCAATCTCCTCATTCTGTATATTTAAGGCCGCCTCAATATCGTTCTGTTCCTTCCGGTATTTCAATATTTCGCCCTGATAAGCCGCCAACCTGGCATTCATCTCTTTTATCAACCTCTCCTTATCAGCCTGGCGCCTTCCTTCATCCCTTGTCTCGCGTATCTCTTTCAGTTCATCTTCTGCCTTCCTTTTCTCCGTCTCCTTCCCTGCCTTCTTTGTCTCAACTATCTTTTTTATCCTTTCCAACTCGTTCTTTTTCACCCTTCTCGCAGCCAGGGCCTTCTCTGCTTCGCTCAAAGGCTTCCACTTCTCAGGCTCAATATTCCTGACTAATTTTATTGCATCGAGGACAAGCTGGTCCGCGCCCTTCCTTTTCAATTCTCCATTTTCAAGATCAATCATTATAGAGAGAGCCACCCTCTGCGGCGTGAGTCCCCTGTCAACGCCATAGATAAAGCCCCTTGCCAGCACAGGCACTGCGGCGGTCTCCCATTTGTCTTCTATCGAGCGGTACACAAACTCTTCATAGAACTCATGCGGCACATCGGAGTCGTCAAACTCCTTAAGGGCATTGGCTGCGGCAAAAAGCTGGTCAACACTGACGGTCTTTGCGTAGGCCACATCGAATATCTGATCGAGGTATTCCAACGGAGCGCCTTTCTTGAAGGCATCATATACAAGCCGGATTATTTCAACCGTCTTCTCCTCCTTAATCCCGTCAAAATCTGTGCGTTTGACAACACCCTCCATGATCCTCAAAAGGTCTGAAGTAAGGCCCTTCTCAATCTCCGAAGGAAACCCTCTCTTTATGAGATCAAAGAGCATGTCCGCTTTCAGATTTGTACATTCTCTGTCGAGTATATCCTTTATTTTTGCGTCGTCTTCCGTTGCTGATAATGAATGGACAGGGTGAAAAATAATCAGCATGAAAAATAGAGAAATGGCTCTAACAGGCATGGCTCTTACCCCCATCAGGAAGCGTAAGCTCCGTCCTGGTTCCGGCGCCGGTCTTTATGCTATCGCCTGCCGCAAGGTCATCCCCCTTTGAGATGGGACTCCACTCCCTGGCGTCCTTGGATTTAAAGGCGGTCCCCTCCAGATAGGTGACAAATGCCTTACCGTCGGAGGCCCATGCAGGGGTTGAAAGGAGGAGTAAAAATAGACTCAGAATTTGCACAAGCGTTTTGTTCACACCTTCCTCCTGCTATTTCCCACAAGGACTATCCCAGAGTCTTAGCTACTTTTTGAATGTCAGAAATGATCTTATCTATGGATGGTTTATCACAAGGAATATGTTTTTCAGGTGCTTTGGAAGGATGATAGTGCCACTCCTTCAAATTGTCATAACCAAAAATCCGTTGATTATTACGAATTAATGCAAAATCAGTCCGCTCATTTCTTGCATTGTATCTAACAGCAATGAAAAGGTCATTCTCAAGATAGATGTTGGCTTTGAAAGATTTAGGAGTCTTGAAAAGAGGTTCAATACGGTATTCGGCAAAGTTCTTTTCAAGATATGCCGTTAGTTGTGACAGGAAGGCTTCAACATCAAGGCCTTTCATATTTTCTTTAAGCCTATCAGTCTGGACAAGGCGGGAAGTAAATCCCTTTTTTCCATTTCCAACATTTCCCAGTCAATAAAATCTGCTTCCACTTCATGCATTTGTTTATTTTTGATCTTTCCCTCGCTCCACATTTTATCGAACTCATCAAAGGAGTAGCCGTATTTTTCTTCAAAATTCAAAATCTCGCGGCTATATCGTTCGATAAGATTCTCCATAGCAGCCAAAAGAATACAGTCTATTTTCTCTTTAAGCGTATCCTCGCCAAAGGATTCAATAAGGGCGCTGTATATTCTCTTATCTATCGTTATTGTACTCGACATACCTGGCGACATAATTATCCTCCTCGTTTACTGACTTATGAAAGCTATTCTACCACATCTTTTCTCCCCCGCCTATATCCTCTGCGGATAACAAAAATAAACGGAGGACCCACTATAATCCCAAGCCCCCACGGGTACTTCACCCCGTACACCACCGGCGTTAATGCACATATGGCCGAGGTTCTTAAGAGGTCAAGCAGGCCATGCCATTTTAACGGTCGCTGTCCCTGTTTTTTCGAAGGGTAAACGGTGGGTTTTCGGATGAAAACTATCTTAGATATTTTTCGCCGACAATTTGTATATACCTTTTGACGTCTTTAATGCCGGGGCCTATGAACTTATGGACTTTATGGTTGTCAATAGCCCAGTACTGATGTATAACGAGATTGCGAAATCCTGCCATCCTGGAAAGACTGTCGCTGAGCCCGTCATCTATAACCCTTCCTTCTGACATCAGCTTGAAGCATGTTCCATATCCCTCCGGGACCTTGTGCATTTGCTTTG
Organism: Deltaproteobacteria bacterium; assembly: GCA_016208525.1. Taxonomy (GTDB): domain Bacteria; phylum Desulfobacterota; class JAENJC01; order JAENJC01; family JAENJC01; genus JAENJC01. The sequence continues at coordinate 5,285 of JACQYJ010000061.1, forward strand.
TGGCTATGTGGGTACAGATAGACATACAGCCCTCTATCATCGTCAGCAGGTGATACTTGGCCGCCGCAACTCTTTCTCCATCGGAAAGAAACCGCGCCGCGTCCATTACGGCATACCCTTCGAGGCTGTCAATTGCCGCCTGTATTTCAGATATTCGCTGCGCGATCTTCTCTCTGTCTACAGGCATTTACACAAGCTCCCTGATAGCTTCTTCTCTAAGAGGCATGAAGTCAAGCGCCTCCGTTACGGTATCCTCGGTCATATCATCCAGCAATTTATCATCTTTGCAGAACAGGACCTCCCCGTCCCTGAATATCCGATATCTCATATACAACGGTGCATCATTTAGAGGAATACAGTCAATGGGTATATTGTATTTTCCGGCCAGCTCCGCCCCTATGGAAAGGGCCAAGGCAAGGGTATCTTCCACGTCGTCTGACAGGTAAACGGCTACATCAATATCCCTGAACCCCACTGCCTCATCATATTCCTTAAAGCTTCCGAAGATGTACGCAAAGAGAATATTTCCCCATCCGTCCAGGTCGGATCTTATGGAATCAAGGCGGGCAAGCCGTTCATCCTCTTTCATCTTACGGTAAGACATGTCTCGATTCTAATGAAAGCCCACTTGAGAGTCAAGGACTTCGGAAAGGGGACGGTTCTCTTTATTTCTTCTTCTTATCTTTTTTCCTGTCACCGTTTAAATAGAACCGTCCCCTTTATTGTCCCATCATATTGTCCCATCATGCAGCAACCGGCGTAAGAGTAAAGACCTGCGCCAAGCGGGATGCTCTGCGGATATTGTCATGGCGTAGTGCGTCCCGGACGTCATCAAGTTTATATGCGTCCTCTAAGGAAAGGTATGGTGACCATCCCTCATCGGCATAGATAAGCTCAACATCTACTTCCGCAACATACGAACCTTCATGAATGAGTTTTGTTTGATGTTTTTTGTTCATGTCCTTCTCCTCATAAAATCTTCCGTCCATCGCTCCGCATCCGGACGGTAAGCTGTAACAACCACAGCCGGCGTAGCTTTCCCTTTCGGTATCCCCCAAACAACATGGACAGGCTCTCCATTGCGGTCTTTCTGCAAAACAAGAACGCACGGCCCCTTTGGGTAATCGGGATAATCTTCTACAACTATCCCTTCCGTTAGCCCAGAAACTACTTCCCGAACAAGTATGTTGTCGGCAGACAGTTCGTCATAGCCGTGATCAGATATCTTGATTTCTTTATTTTGTACCAGTTGAATAATCCGGCGGAATGTTTCACTCACACTGGGATTCTACCATCACAGCCAGTAGGTGGCAATCAATTTTCAACATCACAGGAAGAGATGGGGGATATTACGAGGTCATTTTTTCTTAAATGGTCGCTGTCCCTCTTTTCCTTCAGTGAAGAATGACGCCGAAACTTAAAGAAACTACGGCAATGGCAAGGAGATTGTTGACTTAGATTACAAACAAGAAAAGCTCTTTTTTTCTTGCATAGGGATAGTCTTTCCTCTTGACAGGGCCTTTTAAATGGGTGACCCCAGTTTTTTTGTCCGATAACGATGGAACAAAACAATCAGGGAAGTGTCCCTCTATTTTCATTAGCGGAAACGCCCATGTTGACTTCCACTTCTATTACAGTGTTGTCCTTCTCATCGCGACGATTACGAGGCTCAATCCCTTCAACCTTTCGGCTTACGGCCTGTCTGCTTGCTGTCCTACGCTTAAAGCTGGATGTTGCCACACAGCCTCCAAGGACTTGCTACCCGGTGGTCGGCCTACCTTCCGGGGCGGGATTCGCACCCGCTTGATTACACGACCTTGCCTGGCCGCACAAGAGAACCGTCCCCTTTATTGTCCTGTAAC
>JACQYJ010000062.1 GCA_016208525.1 Deltaproteobacteria bacterium
ATTCAGATCCTCGACAATACAGGCTCGCTTGGGCAGGCCTCAGTAAACCTTCAGAGCCATCCATTGCCGATAACACTCAGTGCGTTAAAGAAGGCTTCAAACAAGGAGATATCATTTGAAACCCTTTATGCCAAAGAGAGTAGATACCCGGTTAGGATGGTAACTTACCCGGTTGTAGAAAATAATGAGGTAGTCAGCATTATTCAGATAGGGACATCGCTACAGGCGATACAGGAGACTCTGGACAAACTCCTTCTGATACTTCTTTTTGGCGTTCCCGCCTCTCTAACCATGGCAAGCTTTGGCGGATGGTTTATGGCCAGGAAATCCTTAAGCCCCGTAAAGGACATAACAACTGCGGCCAGGATGATAACAGCCAGAAACCTTGACCGGAGGATAGAGGTGCCAAACCCTGATGATGAGGTTGGTCTATTAGCTGCGACCTTCAATGAGATGATCGCCAGACTAAACAACTCCTTCAGACGGATCAATCAGTTCTCTTCCGACGTCTCCCATGAATTAAGGACACCTCTGACGATAATCAGAGGCGAGATGGAGATTGCGCTAAGGATGCCGCGGACAGGGGAGGAATATAAGGCAGTCATAGCCAGCGGTCTTGAAGAGGTTGAAAGGATGAGCGCAATGGTTGAAGAGCTGCTTCTCCTTTCAAAGGCAGAGGCAGGCGCTTCCATGTTAAATCTCTCTATTGTCCCTTTGCACAAGCTTTTAGATACGATATATAACAATGCAAACGCTTTGGCGAAAGGAAAGGGGGTTGATGTTACTATACAGAATTATGAAGAGATTTACGTCAATGGTGATGAGATGAGGCTTCGCCAGTTGTTCCTCAACCTGGTAGATAACGCTATCAAATATACGCCTCCTATGGGAAAAGTGGCTATTGTCGCGACACAAAACAGTGCATACGCCCACGTATCCGTGACAGATACAGGGATCGGGATCGCAAAAGAGGATCAGGAAAAGATATTTGAGCGCTTTTACAGGGTAGATAAGTCCAGAACAAGAGGAGAGAATAAAGTTTCTGATAGTGAGAATACAGAAAAGAGATCAACAAGCTGGGACGTGGGTGGAACCGGGCTGGGTCTGGCCATCTGCAAAAAAATTGTTAAAGGACATCACGGACACATAACTGTGGAAAGCGAGATAGGAAAGGGGAGCGCTTTCTCCGTAGACCTGCCTTTGAAACATTCGACAAGCTCAGGGCGAACGGTGGTCTGGTTGAAATCATTGACTTTATTCCGTTCGTGGTGAGCTTGTCGAACCACAGAAAAGACTTTTTACGAATAAATCAAATTTAACCGCAGAGACGCGGAGACGCTGAGTTAAACATATTGGATTAAAGAGCTTATCTTTGCGGCTTTGCGAACAAAAAAGACTTTTTACGAGGGCATCAATAACTAACCAGGGGATGAAGAATGGAATTTGAAACTGTTATAGGGCTTGAGGTGCATGCCCAGCTATTGACGGACACAAAGATATTTTGCGGCTGTCCCACAAAATTCGGGGCGGAGCCGAACTCCCAGACTTGCCCCGTTTGCCTCGGGATGCCGGGGGCGCTTCCGGCGCTGAACAAAAAAGTGGTTGAGTATGCCATGAAGGCTGCTCTGGCGACAGGGTGCGAGATTCAGCAAACGAGCCGATTTGCGAGGAAGAACTACTTTTATCCAGACTTGCCGAAGGGATACCAGATATCACAGTACGAACTCCCTATAGCATTAAATGGCCATATAGACATACCTGTTGACGGCGGACACAAGAGGATAGGTATAACCAGGATCCACATGGAGGAGGATGCCGGAAAGTCCCTGCACGAAGGTATTGCAGGGGCTTCCCACGTCGATCTGAACAGGGCAGGGACGCCGCTCATTGAGATAGTGAGCGAGCCGGACATGAGAAGCTCCGATGAGGCGGTGGAATACCTCAAGAGGCTCCGGGCCATACTCATGTACCTTGAGGTATGCGATGGAAACATGGAAGAGGGTTCCTTCCGCTGTGACGCCAATGTGTCTATAATGCCAAAAGGTGAGACGAAGTTCGGGACAAGGGCGGAGCTGAAGAACATAAACTCATTCAGGTTTGTCCAGAAGGCGATAGAATATGAGATCAAGAGACAGAAGGCCCTGATAATGGAAGGCGGCAAGGTGGTTCAGGAGACAAGGCTCTGGGATACTCAGAAGGGGATTACAGTCTCCATGAGGGGAAAGGAGGAAGCCCATGACTACCGCTATTTTCCAGAACCTGACCTTGTTCCTGTTGAGACAGGCAATGATTGGATAAAAAAGATAAGAAAGACCCTCCCGGAGCTTCCTTCAGACAAGGTCAAGAGGTTCGTTGCAGATTACGGGATACCTGAGTACGATGCGGAGGTCTTGAGTGTATCAAGGGCGCTGGCCAATTACTACGAGGAGACTGCAAGGCTGTCCGGCCAGCCCAAGGCCGCCGGCAACTGGATAATGGGAGACCTCCTGAGGGAGTTAAAGCTTTCAGGGATAGATATAGATGAAACGCTCATCAAACCTGCCCATATGTCAAAGATGATAAAGATGATAGACGATGGTGTCATCAGCGGCAAGGTCATAGACGAGGTCCTTGCAGAAAACGCCGACGGCGTTGCTGCTTACAGATCGGGTAAAGACAAGCTCTTCGGGTTTTTTGTCGGACAGGCGATGAAGAAGAGCCAGGGGAAGGCAAACCCTGCCGTTCTGAACGACCTGCTGAAGAAGAAGCTGGCAGGGTAAAGGCCATCCTGATTTTTTGAATAGCTCAAAAGGGGTGCAGGCCATGAATGGAATAAGGGACACTTCAAGTGATACCTAAAAACTGCAAACCACAGAGGGCACAGAGAAAAGATTTAGTAACTACTCAGGTCTGTCTCACGCAAAGCCGCAAAGAACGCAAAGAAAATCAAGCAATACTTTTTACAAAAGTCTTCACCTCATTGGTGTAGCGGATATCAATATCATGTTCTTGTTTTTCTCTGTAATATCCATGGTTAACTGCTTTTTCTATATTCATCCTTTCTTTGCGTCTTTGCGCCTTTGCGAGAAAATTGGGGTTTGATTAAATTCCTGGCATATTCGCCCTACAACCTGAATAGTTAC